>RFHT01000638.1 GCA_003696835.1 Bacteroidota bacterium | reverse complement strand
CAGCAAAGGCTTATGCCCATCCATCAGCAGGGCCAGACAAGCCAGCAGTGCAGATAAGGAGATCGCAATTAGCAGTATTTTTTTCATCTTGTTAGGGTAGATGACCATCCTTCAAAATTCCAGTTTGTAATTGAAATAGGGCATAAAGTTGAAATAACTGACTTCCTTTACCGTAACTACCGGCATGGTGGAGCCATCGGGCTGCACTTCCTGACTGTGCGACACCACCATCACAAAGGGGTTTCTGCGAAAATACGCATTATAGACTCCAAAACTAAAGGTGCGAATATGACCTCTTTTGGTTGTAGCTTTTCGGTGCCACACTACATCCAGCTTGTGGAAATCTCTCATGCGAAAGTTATTGCGACTTTCGGCATGGCCCAGCAGCCTGCTTAAGGGCAGCCCCCCGCTGAGGTTGGCCAGGCCAAAATAAGGCGTTTCGTTCACCAGACCTGCTGCAGGCTGGTATTGCTCCAGGGGCAATGTAATGCGGTCCCCTCCCCTGTACATCCAACTCACCGACCAACTCTTTACCGCATCTTTCTCCCGAATCAATACAATAGATAAGTTGTGCCGTCTGTCATACCGAAACGGGAAGGGATTCCCGCCGTTTAGCTCGGTAAAAACGCGCTTATTCCAGGATAAGTCATAAGCCAGCCAGCCATTTAGCCTACCCCCTTTTTTCTGCAATAGCCATTCTACGCCCCATCTTTTTCCTCTGCCGGCCGTTACCTGGTCTTCCCAGCCCACAAAAGCCGGATCTACAACTGCTCCTTCCTTGTATTCGATTACGCCCTGCATAAGCTTATAATAAGCTTCCATTGAAAGCTCCCAATTACCTTTGGGCAATTGGTGATAGAAGCCGCCTGATACCTGCTGTGAACGGGCGGGAGGCACCCTCGAAGTGGCAGGCAGCCACAGGTCGGTGGGCAGGCCTGCACTACTTTGGCTGAGCAGGTGCAGATACTGCCTCACCACTGAATATGCACCCTTGAAGGCAGAGTTGGCCCCCAATTTTACCCTGAACGAAAAGCGGGGCTGCAGGTAGAAACCCGAAGCTTCCTGTGCCTTCCAGTACTCAGCCCTTATTCCTGCATATAGCCTCATTGCCTGATTCAGCTCCATGTCGTCCTCCAGGTACAAATGGCTCAAGCTGCTGTAAATCCTAAGGCTGCCGGGTAAGGCATTACTCGTGTCAGCGGCTGTGCCAGAACTGAAGCTGTGCCCCTCCGGGGTAAACCATTTGACCGACTGCCCCAGGCCCAACTGTATGTGATGGGAGGCATGAGGGTGGTATTCCAAACGGGATTTGAGGATGAGGTCCCGTACCTGAGAATAATGCCCAGCCTGCAAAATGGCAAGCTCTCCATTGGAGAGCGGTTCTTCCAGCCTGGTTTGGGTAGCCAAGCGATACTGGGTAAAGCCCAAGGTAGTATGGCTGAATAATTGGGGAGAAAATACATGATTGTGCCTCAATGAGGTGGTGAGATTCCCCCAGACAAGACTTGCCTTACTTTTTTGAGCCAGTTCATCTGCCGCTGCCTCCAGTTGCCTGAGCCTGGCGAAGGCCTTGTCCTTTCCCCCATAAACACTCAGGTGTAGCTGATCTTTTTCGCTGGGAAGCCACTGAGCTTTGGCAATAAAGTCGTGAAAAAAATAACCCACATTTCCTTTTATCCCTTCTTCTTTTAGCAGTGCATAGTATATGGGGCGCGTGATCACATCCAGATAGGTGCGTCTGGCCGAAAAAAACACTGACGCTTTTTGTTTAATGATTGGCCCTCCCAGATGCAGGCTGGAAGCAAACAGCCCCGCATGGCCGGTTGCCGACCACTTGTAGAGGTTACCCTCCCGAGTACGAATATCTATATAGGAGGAAAGTCTGCCGCCAAAGCGGGCAGGAAACCCACCCTTGAATACTTCCACGCTTTTGATGGCTTCAGGCGAAAAAAGAGAAAAAAATCCGAATAAGTGATTCACATTGTAAACCGGCATTTCATCCAGCAGAATGAGATTTTGATCCGGAGTCCCTCCACGTACAAAGATATTGGCGGTAGCTTCCTGTCCTCCCTGAATACCCGGAAGTAATTGGACGCTTTTCAGCACATCACCTTCCCCGCCTATCACAGGGCTTTTGCCTAGCTGGGTCATATTCACTCGCAAAACACCTGAAAAAGCATCTTCTGTGAGCATGGAATGCCGGTCCACTATTCGCACGGTATCGGTCAGCAAATAAGGCCGAAGATTTATTTGCATACTGCTATCCTGTGTGAGGTACAATTGCAGAGTTTGTGGGGCATAGGCAGCATACGAAACGATTAATTCTACTTTGCCCGGCAGCAGGCCCAACTGAAAAAAGCCGTAATGGTTGGCCAGCGTACCTTGCTGCTGGGTCTTTTCATAAATTTTTGCCATGGGCAAGCGTTCCCCGCTATGGGCATCCTGTACGTAACCACTTAGTATGAGAGCGGACTGGGCCCGGACCGCCAGCAAAGGGGCCAGAAGGAGGAGTATAAAAGTAAATATCACTTTCATTGACATAGAAACTGCTAGGCTAATTGCATGTTCCATGGAGTTCGCCCTCAAACAACAAAAACCGCCGTACAGTATAGCCACCAAAAATGCCCAATCCTCCCTGCACGTTGCTGCTTACATTGATGTGGGGGGTAAGCGGGTTACCCGCAGCATGAAGCTGCTGAATGACCGATAACTGATAGGCATACAGTGCTGGGCTGAGGCTTTGAAAATCCAGGTATAGCTCAAGTTCAGTAGAATGGGGCGAACAATAGGCGAAGCTGCTTATTTTGTCGGTAAAAGCATGCAGCAGCTTTTCCTGGCCCTTAAACCGCTCATCTTTTAGCAAAACAAATCCCACATCAACATCCTGAAACTGCTTTTCGGCCGAAGGGTCTTCTGTAAACAAATAGCCTTTAGTGGTTTCAGAAAGGGGCTGCCCGCTAACAGCATCAAACGAAGTCCGAAAAACAATTAATTCTATTTTGTAAAAGTCGGCCGTTTTGCTGGGGTCTTTCCAGAGAACATCCAAAGGGTGCACCTCAAATGGAAGCAAAGCTACCTTGTCCAGCAAATTCAGCACCGTGGAAGTATCCAGTTGTGGCTGCCTCAACTCGGGCAATAGCGGGATGCTGTCCCGGGCTTCCACTGAGGGAAAACCAGGTGCTGACACCCGCAGGGTGTAAGCCTGGCCAACCTGCGGCCTCAAAGGCGACTCATAACGGCCCTCGCCCGTATGCCGAAGCACAATAAGTTGAGTATCGGCCGCATAAATAAGGACCTCTGCATCCAGCACGGGCGGGCCTTGCCGGTGGGTATCCAAGAGCGAAATACCCCGGCTCAACTCAACGCTCCAACTACTGTCGGGAGTAAAGAGACAATTGACCACCAGCCTGGGAGGAGGGCCAGGCACTACAAGTTCTACCTCTCTGATGCAGGCGCATACGCACAAGGCGAGCAAGCAGCTTTGGAGGATAAGGGTGGAAAAGCGCATATTGGTTAAGGTGTGAGCGATCTATCAAATAGACCGCCCACATAATTATTGAGTTAAAAACTCCAGTTATTAATATCATTATTTCTGCCAGGAATAATCACCGTCACATTCATTGCTGCACATCCATACCAAAAATCGTTGTTGGCTAAGGTCGAAGGATTGATAGCCGAATAAGACCATGGCCCAAAAATGCTTTCACCCAAGCTGTAAAAAAAACACGACGTATTTTCATCATTTTTTGTAAATTTAAGGTTGAGTATTAATTGTAAATTATTTGGCCGGGCCCTGCTACCACAGAGTGCCGGTCAAATCTTTTAGGTTTGCTCGAAACCCGAAAGATTCGCTTGAAAAAAAAGGGGGGAATCCCTT
>RFHT01000637.1 GCA_003696835.1 Bacteroidota bacterium | reverse complement strand
TTTTTCGGCGGCCTGGTAGCCGCCGCGCATACGGAGTTTATCCAGGCATTGCTCATCATCGTATTGTCTTTTTTGCTCATTCCTGCAGGCCTGCAGGAAGTGGGGGGCTTCGAGGGTTTGCGGAGCCTGTTACCCCAGGATTTTTTTTCCCTCTACAGCGAAAAAAGCGGGCTGGGAGCTTTTATGATTGCCATGCTGGCGCTCAACGGCGTCATTGGCATTACGGCCCAGCCCCACATGATGGCCATGTATGCCACCGGCAATACTGAACGCGCCGGGCGCGTGGGCCAAACCTACGGCAATTTTGTAAAACGCCTCGTAACCATTGGGTGGGCCCTGACGGGCCTCATTGTGGCCGCCATGGTGATACAGGCCGGCATCACACTCGAAGACCCTGAAGAAGCTTTTGGCTTTGCCAGCAGGCATCTGCTCGGCCCGGGACTTACCGGCCTGATGGTGGCCTGCATACTGGCTGCCAATATGTCCACCTGCTCCAATTTCATGGTCAATACCGGTGCACTTTTTACCCTCAACCTCTACCAACGATATGTAAATGAACAGGCAACAGACCAGCAACTGCTGAAAATGGGCCGTATTTCCGGCCTGCTGCTTACGGCATTTGGTGTGCTCTTTGCGCTCACCATCGACAACGTGCTCTCTGCATTTCTTTTTACAGAAACCATTGCGGCTTTTATGGGCATCATCATTGTTGGTGGAGTGCTGTGGAAACGTGCCAACTACCCGGGCGCACTGGCCGCTGCAGGCATCGCTTTTACCCTGTATTACCTGCTCAATTATTTTCAAACCCACGAACTCAAGCTCATTTACTCCTGGCAACCCGAACCCTTTGGCTGGGCCATGCTGGCAGGCTTTACCGCATTGGTGGGTGTGAGCTTGCTCACACGGCCCGAAAATCCCGACCGCATCCGGCAGTTCTTCGACAACATGCAGCGCCTTTCCGATGCCGAACCCGATGCCCAAACGGGCAAACGCCCCCTGGCCGCCCTGTCGGGACACGAACTGATGCTGCTTGACCTGCCGGGCTGGATGAAAAAAGAACGCTGGAAAGGCTTTTTTCAGCGCTACCGGGAAGACTTCTGGGGGTTCTGGCTCGCCTGGGTATTTGTGGGCTTGCTCATACTGCTGGCCTGGTCTCTCATGCAGATAGGCGCTGCCTGATTTTACTCATTGTTGCTAACTCTCATTCCCTATGACCCTCAAAGAAGCTCAAGAGAACGTACACCAGTGGATACAGCGCTTTGGCGTACGCTATTTTTCGGAACTCACCAACATGGCCATCCTCATGGAAGAAGTGGGCGAAGTAGCCCGCATCATGGCCAGAACCTATGGCGACCAGTCCTTTAAAGCCGCAGATGAACAAGTAAATCTGGCCGATGAAATGGCCGATGTACTGTTTGTACTGATATGCCTGGCTAACCAAACCGGCATAGACCTGGAAGCTGCTTTTGAGCAAAACCTGCTCAAAAAAACCCAGCGTGATGCCGACCGGCATCAACAAAACCCAAAATTAAAGGGGGAATAGCCCCGTCAATCAGCACAAATGCCTGCCGGTAATGGTTGATTCAACTAGCGTTGCCCTACACATTGCCTGCGCCTATATGCTCGCGTATGTGCGCTACAATAGCGCGGCAAATATTTTCCCTCGACTCAAAGCTCCAGCCGCCTATGTGAGGAGTCAGGATCACATTATCTCTGGCAAACAAGTCCTCGTACAGCTTTTGCTGGCGGGGCGTGAGGGTGTGCAGTTTTTCATTTTCCAATACATCCAGTCCAGCTGCCTGCACTTTGCCCGTATCCATAGCAGCCAGCAGGGCCTCCAGCTTCACCACCGGACCTCGGGCCAGGTTGAGTAGGGTAATGGGTTTGTGAAATGCCGCCAGGTAGGCCTCATCAACCAGAAAGTGCGTCTCCTCAGTAAGGGGAACATGCAGGCTGAGGATGTCTGCTTCCTCAAAAATGCGATTCATCTGCACTTCTTCCACCGTTTCATTTCCAAAGTCCTGCAGGTATTTATCGTATGCCAAAATACGACAACCAAAGCCTGCCAGGCGCTTTGCTACCGCACTGCCCGTATGGCCGTAGCCAATGAGGCCCACGGTTTTGCCATACACTTCATGGCCACGGTTTTCGGCTCTTTTCCACTGAAACTGCTTTACCTGAGCATCAGCCCTCAAAATGTGGTGCCGCAGCGCCAGCAGCATGCCCAGGGTTTGTTCTGCCACCGAGTCCGCATTGGCGCCGGGTGTGTTGCGCACTTTGATGCCTTTTTGGGCCAAATATGGCAGGTCAAAATGATCCAGACCTACCCCTGCTCGTACCACCAGTTCCAGATTGGCCGATGCATCAATCAACTCCCGGTCCACCCGCACTTTGCTGTTGAGGATCAAAATGTGCTGCCCGGGCATGCGGGCCAGTACTTCTTCCCGCCCAATATCGGGCATGTAGCTCAGCTGCACGGGAAGCTGCTCCAGCGCTTGCAGAAAATAGGCGGGAAAGCGATCTATAATAAAGACATTCATGCTGCGAATATCTCACTTATTATGAAATATTTTGCCTTTCCCTTAGATTCGTATGTTTCAATGACAAAAAATGCCATGTTGCTATTTAGAAATTTACCAAAAGCATTCAGTGTCCCCCTCATTTCAGCCCCCTCTGGCAGTACATGGGTACATTTCAGGTGTTTTTCAGTTATGATGGCCCTTATTTTATACGCTGGGCTGCTGCCTGCACAAAGCCCTGCCCCCACCGGGCTACTGGATCAGGTACGTGCAGAGATCGATACGCTTTGCTCGCCTGCTTTGGCGGGCAGGGGCTATGTACATGAGGGTCACCTCAGGGCTGCCCGGTATATCAGCAACAAGTTTCAGCAAATCGGGTTGGAACCAGTGGTAAATAAGGGGGGAGTAAAGAGTTATTTTCAGCCTTTTCCCCTTCAGATCAACCTCATTACAGACGCAAAACTCGTAATTGGGAGCGATACGCTGCAGCCCGGCACCGACTTCATTGCCCATCGCCTCAGCGGCAGTGGCCAGGGAAGCTACAAGATCAAGGACATGGGGTATGGCCTGAAGTTAAAAAGCGGGGTGAAGGGCAAAATCGCCCTGCTGCGCGAGGGCTGGCCCGAACACCTCAAAAACGACAGCAAAGCCCAGGACCAATACGGCAAACGCAAGCAGATGCTCGGTCGCATTGACGCCCTGCTCGCCTATCAACCCGCAGGCTTCATTATTCTCAAACCCAAACTCACCGCAGCCTTTGCCCAGGAACACCTGCGCGTGCCCATACTGGAAGTACAGAAGGACTCCTTCCCTTCTAAAAAAGCCTCCAGAGCTTACATAGAAGTGCATGCTGGCCTCAGCACCCTGGAAAGCCAAAATGTGGCAGGGCTGGTTCGGGGTACCCAATTTCCCGATACCGCCATTGTCATCAGTGCCCATTACGACCACCTGGGCATGCTGGGACCTGCACGCTTTCCCGGCGCAAACGACAACGCCTCGGGCACGGCCATGCTCCTAACGATGGCCCGCTATTTTCAGCAACACCCCCTGAAATATTCCATTTTGTTCATCGCTTTTGGCGGGGAAGAAACCGGACTCATAGGTTCCCGCTATTTTGTGGAATACGACCCCCTCATTCCTCTGCAGCAGCTCAAGTTTGTGCTCAACCTGGACCTCATGGGCAATGGTGATGAGGGAATCATGGCCGTCGGGGGTAAAGATTTTCCCGCTTACTTCGAGCAGCTCCAGCAGCAAAATGAACGCTTGCAGGCAGTGCCCGTGGTGCGCGCCCGCCGCAATGCCCCCAACAGCGACCATTTTTTCTTTCTCCTCAACGGTGTGCCGGGATTTTTTATCTACACCCTGGGCGGGCCTCCCCATTATCACGATGTAAACGACACCCCTGCCCATCTCAGGCTTTCCCGCTTTGAGGAAGTACAACAGTTGCTCATACGATTTCTCGAACAGCTCAACTAATTGATTATTACATCATTCATTGCCTCGTTCACCCCTGCTATCAAAAAGTAATGCCCAGCGTATTTCTCAGGCTGTAGGTGGTTGGAGGAATACCGGCTGGCTGGCGCGAGTCGTATAGTAGCTGAAAAATGAGCTTAAACACCAGGCGTTTGGTCAGGGTCAGGTTAAGTGAACTTTCCGTGGAAAGGCGAAAATCCGCCGGCTGGCTGATGGACGGCTGATAATAGGTGATGTGATTGAGGCTGAAAATCTGGTTTACCGAATAGGCAGCCGAGAGGTAAAAGCTCATGCGGTGGGTGCGCGTAAAAGCTTCCCTGCCCGTCAATTGCTCATACTCATACATATACAGGCTCCCCAGAAACAGACTGGTGCTGTCGTTTTGGATCAGTTTAAAGCGCGGACCTCCCCCCAGCAAGCTGCGAAAGCCTATTTTTTGAATCTGGTTGTACTGGACCTGCCCAAAAGCTTCCAGCGTAAGGCCGGGCGAAAAACCGTAGTTGTAGCGTATGTGCTGAAAAGCCTTGTTGATGAGGTTGTCCGTATCGGCACGGCTGATGCTGAGGTCGTTGAAAAACATCAGCCGTTGTTTATGCCAAAGATATTCCAGGCGCGAACGCATGCCCCCCTGCGTGATGGAGCGGGTGTTGCGGGTAAAGTTTAAGGAAAAATCTACGTTGCCCGTCCACCCATTCTCTGCACTGTTGATGCGCAGTCGCTCCGTGTTCACAATCTGGGCCTGGGCCTGCCAGCAAATAAACAGCAGGCAATAACACCATATCTTTTTCATGCCGGTCCAATTTGGGGGCGCAAGATAGCCAATCCCCTATAGCTTTCCCTGCTTTTTTTAGCTAATCAAAAAAAACCTAACTTTGTGCCATCAACTCAACACCCAACGCTTGAAAACAAATACCCATGAGAGCATTATTATTTCCCGGACAAGGGTCGCAGTACCCGGGAATGGGCCAAAACTTATACGAAAGCTCTGAGCTCGCCCGCGAGCTATTTGCCATTGCCAACGGCATTTTGGGCTTTGATATTAAGAAGATCATGTTTGAAGGTACTGAGGAAGACCTCCGAAAAACCTTCGTTACCCAGCCAGCTATTTACCTGCATTCCGTAGTGGCAGCGATGGTTCACGAGCTGGAAAGCGGAGCCCAAATGGCAGCAGGCCATTCGCTGGGGGAGTTTTCGGCCCTGGCTGTGGCCGGAGCCATCAGCTTTGAAGACGGACTCAAACTGGTGGCCATACGCGCCAACGCCATGCAGACTGCCTGCAACATGCAGGAAAGCACCATGGCGGCCATTCTCGGCCTGGAAGATGAAGCCGTAGAGGAAATTTGCCAGTCAGTAGGGGAAGTGGTGGTGCCTGCCAACTACAATACCATTGGGCAGCTCGTTATTTCGGGCAGCAAAAGTGGTATTGCCAAAGCCATTGAGCTGGCCCAGCAAAAAGGTGCCCGCAGAGCCATTGAGCTCTCCGTAAACGGGGCGTTTCATTCTCCCCTCATGGAGCCGGCCCGCCAGCAACTGGCTGAAGGCATTGAACAATGCCATTTTTCCGACGCGCGTATTCCCGTTTATCAAAACGTAACGGCACGCCCACATTGCGACAAAAACGAAATCAAGGAAAACCTCCTCAAACAGCTCACTTCTCCTGTGCGCTGGACCCAAACCATCCAAAACATGATAGCCGACGGTGCCACTGAGTTTGTAGAAGTAGGCCCGGGGAAAGTACTACGCGGCCTGGTGAAAAAAATTGACCGCAAAATACCTGTAAGCGGGGTAGAATAAGGTCTTTACAAAGCGCTCAGCCACTCATCCACAGCTGCTTCCAGCAAGCCGGAGGCTTGCAATTGGCGAAAGCCTTTCATGGAAGCGAGTTGTTTGATGGCCGTGGGCAAATGAAAGCTCGCCTGTGAACAGCAGCAGGCCGTTCCCGCCTGCTGCATGCGCATGCCCAGGTATTCCTGTTCGGTTTGTCCGGGAGTAGGAATGAGAATAACCTGCCTGAGACCCAAAGCAGCATAATCCATCAGGCTGCTGTAGCCCGGACGGGAAATGACGATGCGGGCCTTTTTCAGTGCCAGCATCAAATCCTGGCTGTTCATATAGGAAATCAGCTGTACTTGCCCCTGCTGCTCTAGCTGTTGGTACTCTGTACGCCCCTGCACAATCCAGCAAGGACGCCCCAGAGACCGGAGCTGCTCCAGCAACATGCTTTCCAGCATGCTGCGCTGGGGCTCCGGCCCGGAAAGTACAGCCAATAATTCGACCTCCTGCCCGTTCAGCGCATCAAAGGTGAATTTTTCCGGTGGCTGCATAGCCTGAAAACGGGAAAGCGGACCTACAAACCGGCTGCCCGCAGGCAGCGGCGGTCTGTGGGCCAGCGCCCCGGCCAGATTGGGAACTCCGGGCAGGTCGGGAATCCAGCACGTATCAAAGCGTTGAATGTAGCGCAGGTGAAGGCGATGCAGCAGGGGCTGAAGATATTGCATGGCTTTTGGCAATTGAACCGCCAACTGATGACACACAAACACAGAGGGAATAGCTGTATGCCATAGTCCGTAGCGGTTATCGGAAATCACCGCCTCAATGCCTGCTGTCTCTACCAACCTTTGCAGTACCTGCTGCTCCTGCCTCATTACCTTCAGCAGATGGGGCAGCTGCCGGAGCATGGCCCATACCTGCCCGCCACCCCGGCTGTAGCGCACGCCGTATGCAGGCAACTCAAAGAAGCGAAGCTGAGGGTATTCCCCGCTCAATAATGCCAGCGAACGTCCATCTCCACCAATAGATACCTGCATGCCCCTGGCCAGCAACAGGTCAATTATGGGTATGCAGCGGGTAGCATGACCCAAACCCCACTCCAAAGGCGCAAGCAGTATGTGTTTTGGCACAGGCATTTCCTCTATCTGACATTGCACAGCCGCAATGGTACAGCTTTGAAACATGAATTAAAAAAGAATGTGTAACTTAATGTGAGTTCGGGATAGTCTGAGGCATTATTTCTAATAAACATAGTATTTCCCTGTTTACAGAGGCCAGAAGCCTCTTACTAACTTTTCTGAGACA
>RFHT01000085.1 GCA_003696835.1 Bacteroidota bacterium | reverse complement strand
TTGTAGAGGCGGTTGTAAAATGCCTGGTCCGACCACACATTGTTGTACACATAATTGCCCACATTGGCACGGCCGGAGAGGAAAAACTCCAGGTTTTTATAGGTCAGGCGGGTGGTAAAGCCATAAAACACATCCGGGGCCGGTTTTTCGAGGTGGTAGCGGTCGTCGGGCGTCACCTGCCCGTCGCCGTTGCGGTCCACGTACAGGCCCTCAATGGGCTGGCCGTTTTCGTCGTACACCTGCTCATACACAAAAAAGGAGTTGGTGGGGAAGCCCACGCTGTGAATCTGTATGGTGTTGCCCACCCCACCGGCGATGCCGCCGGTAAATACGCCCAGGTAGTTGGGGTCTTCCGTAGCGGTCAGGCGGGTAATTTCGTTGCGGTTAAAGGTGACATTTCCGCCAATTTCCCAGCTGAGGTCCTGGGTTTTTATTGGCACCAGGTTGAGGGCAAATTCCACACCTTCGTTTTCCAGGTCGCCCACATTGGTGGTGATGAAGTTGGTGAGGTTGGTACCGGCGGGCACGGGAATGAAGTTGAGCAGGTCGCGGGTCTGACGGAAGTAGTAGTCCACCGAGCCGTAAATCCTGCTGTTGAAGAAGCCGAAGTCAATGCCGGCATTGTAGGTCGTGGTTTCTTCCCATTTGATGTTGGCGTCGTAGCCTTCGGGCCTTAGGGTGGTTACAAACTCATTGCCAAACTGGTACTGGGCGTTGATGAAGCTGGCGCGGTAGCGGGCCAGGTAGGGGTAAAAGTCGCCGCCTATGTCCTGCTGGCCGGTGATGCCATATCCCAGGCGTATTTTGAGGTTGGAGAGTTTGCCTTCGCGATTGTCCACCAGCTTGTAGGCCAGGGCAGCGGCCGGGAAGAGGCCCCAGCGGTTGCCGGGGGCAAAACGGGAGGTGCCGTCGCCCCTGAGGGTGAAGGTCACCAGCAGGCGGTCGAGCAGGCTGAGGTTGACCCTCCCAAAGAGCGAAATGAGGTAGTACTCCTTGGGGTCAAACGACTCAGGCGTGAGGATTTTGCTTTCGTCTGAATTGGTGACGTAGTTGTAGTTATCTTGAAAAAAATGCTGCCAGGAGTAGCCTCCCATCACATCCACTTTCAAGCCGTTGAGTTCTTTGACGTAGTTGAGGTAAAACTCCAGCAGCTCGTTTCTTTTGGTTTGGTGGTAGCGCCCAAACCTGCCGCCGTCCACAAAAGCAAAAGGCGCATTGGGCGGGGCCAGGTCGGTGCCTTCTCCGTAGGCATAGTCATAGCCCAAATTGAGGTTGGCCCGCAGCTCCGGCAGGAAGGGCATGCGGTAGTCGGCCTGCACATTGCCCACAAAGCGTTGCACATCCGACTGGTTGTCGCGCATTTCCAGCAGAGCCAGTGGGTTGGTGGGGGCAATGGTAATGGGGGTGCCGTCATTTTGCGTCCAGGTAAAGAGGCCTCCATAGGGGCTGCCCTCGTCCCGCACGGGCTGCGTGGGATCAAAGGCCACGGCACTGCCGATGGCCCCCCAGTCGGCAAACTGGTTGTGGGTGAGCATGCCCTTGAGGTTGATCTTGATTTGCAGGCTGTTGTCGAAAAAATTGGGCGAGAGGTTGACCGAGGCCGTCGTGCGATTGAAGCGGTCGGTTTTCAGCACTCCCTGCTTGTCGGTATATCCCAGCGACACGCGGTAGGGAATGTTGCCAGCCAGGGCGCCAGACAAGCTGAGGTTGTGGTCGTGGGCCGGGGCCGTGCGGTAAATTTCGGCCTGCCAGTCGGTGTTGGCGCTGCCCAGCAAGCTGCGTGCGGGGTGGCCGTCGGGAAAGCGCCGGTTAATCAGGGCGCGGTATTCTTCGGCATTGAGCACGTCCAGTTGGTTGGAGTTGGCGCTAAGGGAGAAGTTCCCATTGTAGCCCAGGCTCATTTTTTTGCCTGGCGCCCCCCTTTTGGTGGTAATCATGATCACGCCGTTGGAAGCCCTGGAGCCGTAAATGGCCGTGGCCGAGGCATCTTTGAGCACCGTAAAGGTTTCTATGTCGTTGGGGTTTACCAGGTTGAGGGCATTCCTGGCCCCGGCAATGCCGCCATTGTCCACCGGCACGCCGTCGATCACAATGAGGGGGTCATTGGTGGCCGTGAGAGAAGAGCCCCCGCGTATGCGTATGACCGAGCCGCCGCCGGGGTCGCCACCGGTGCTCACCTGCACGCCGGCAATTTTGCCGGCGATGAGCTCCTGCGGAGCCGTGATGGCCCCTTTGTTGAAGTTTTCGGCACTCACCGTCTGAATAGAGCCGGTGGCGTCCTCCCGTTTCACTTCTCCGTAGCCCGTTATCACCACCTCGTCCAGCACCGTGCCGGGCGTGAGCTGTACGTTCAGGTTTTGGGTGGTGGCATCCACCTCCACCTGGCTGCGGGCATAGCCAAAGAGCTCAAACTCCAGCTTCTGGGGGCCTTCAGGCACCTCAATGCTGAAGTTGCCCTCCCCGTCGGTAAAGGTGCCTCTTGCAGCACCCACCACCAGAATTTTGACGCCGGCAACGGCTTCACCCGTCTCAGCATCCGTTACTTTTCCGCTCAGGGTTCGCTGCCCGTACAGGCCGTGGGTCCCCACGGCCAGCAGCAATACCCATAAGCTCATGCGCATCAGCTGTTTCATAAATAGCAGATTTGAAAGTTGAGAATGTAAAATTTACCAGATTCCTACCAAATAATCAGCCCTTGATCTCCAAAAGAGAGAACTCGATCTCATACATAGTGTACATATTACAATTACCCTCCCAAATAAATAACTCCCCGCCTATTTTCCAAAAAAAAATAGGCGGATTTGCGCAGATTATTCCCTTAATAAACTTTACCCCAACTGGCCTTCGTGTCCTGTGTGCTTTGTGC
>RFHT01000636.1 GCA_003696835.1 Bacteroidota bacterium | reverse complement strand
TATGTGGCATCTACCAACCTGCTCTACCTCATGGCCGATAATTACACTTCTCTGAACCCAGAGGGCGTAGAGACCACCAATGGCGGGTACTTAGGGCCGACAACCTATGGCGTGCAAGTAGGTGCCAGCCCGGTTGTGAGAAGCTTTACCCTGGGTATAAATGTGAATTTTAAGTAAATTTTCAAATCAAAAAACAATGAGAACATTTTATATCATATTGGCTTCGTTGCTGTTTATTACAGCATGTGAGCCATTGGAACAATTTCCTCCCAATATTGCCAGCTCAAATTCTTTGACAGATTATGAGGGCGTGTTGAATGCAGCCTATTTCTACCAGCACGGCTCGGTAACCCCCATGGCCGTAATGGGGGACTTCAGGGCCGACAACGCCCTGATGATAGAGCCACCTTATACGGAGTTTGACCTATTCGGCCCGAACTTAACGGCGATGGAAGACCAGTTTTTTGGCCCCTTCTATACGGCCCTCTACAAATCCATTTTAAGTGCGAACAATGTCATTGAAAATTCCAAAAACCCTACCGAGGTAGGGCAGGCGAAGTTTTTGAGGGCCTTGTCTTATTTCAAGCTCGTGCGCGTATTTGGGGATGTTACGGTGAATTTATCGGCTGCACCCAGCACAACCGATGGCTCTATTCTGGTGAGGCAGCCGGCCGCTACGGAGTATAGCAACGTGATTATTCCCGATTTGCAGGATGCCATAGCCGTTTTGGATGTCAAGATCGTAGATGGAAGAGCTTCTAAATATGCTGCCCAGGGGCTGCTGGGGAAAGTATATGTTCAACTGGGTGATTTCAGCAGTGCTGAGCCCCATCTGGCAGCCGTTGTAAACGGGGCAGCCGCAGCAGGTATTCATTTGCAATCCAACTATGCCGATATTTTTGGTGTAGAAAATGATTTGAATCCGGAAATCATATTTGCCACCCAAATATCAAGCTCGGTGATAGACGAATACGGCTTTTCAGAGTTTTGGTCCTGGTATGGAGGGCTCGATACCAAATCCCTTCAGCCCCTGGACCCCGATTTAATTGCCGCTTTTGATGCCAGCCCCGGAGATTTGAGGAGAGCGGTCAATATAGATACCGACAAAATGGCCTCGCCCAAGTTTCCCCAAACGGGTGGCCCTGACCATGACTGGATCGAGCTGAGGTTGGCTGATGTGATACTGCTGTATGCGGAGACACTGAATGAGACTGGCGCTTCTCCCCAAACCGTACTTGCCTTGCTGGACCCCATACGAACCAGGGCTGGACTGGACCCGCTGGATCCCGCCCTGCTCAATTCCCAGGCTTTGGTAAGGAAGGCGATACAGGACGAAAGAAGACTTGAGCTGGCTTTTGAAGGCCAGAGGTGGTTTGATCTGGTGAGAACCGGCATGGTTAACGAAGAAATGGGAGTAACGGTTGATCCCCGCTATCATCTCTTCCCCATTCCCATCTCAGAGGTACTGGCGAGCTTTGGCGTCATTACTCAAAATGACGGCTACTAGCCACCAGGCTGAAGAAGCGTTCATATACGCAAATAGTTTGGAGTTTGCTTTTTCACGTATTTACCGGAGGCAATCGCCTTCGGTAAATACCTGGAAAGGCTGTTAAACAACCTTAATCATTAAATGATGGATTTATCAGGAAAAACAGCCATCGTCACGGGTGGTGCCAGGGACATTGGAAGGGCCATATCTGTACAGCTTGCGAAAAGCGGTGCCAAAGTAGCCGTAAATTATTTCAACAATGCCCAGGACGGACAAGATACCATAGACATCATCAAAGCCAATGGAGGAACGGCCGTTGCCATCAAAGCAGATATGACAAAATGGGATGATTGTTTTGGCCTGGTGAGGCAAACTCAGCAAGCCTTTGGAAAGGAAATTCATATTCTGGTGAATAATGCCGGCGGCCTGGTTGCACGAAAAACCTTGGCTGAAATGGATGAAGCCTTTTGGGATTATGTGATGACACTCAACCTCAAATCAGTCTTTATGATGCATAAAGCTACTGTTGAGCACATGCCCGAAAACAGCTCCATTATCAACATGGCCTCTCTCGCAGGCCGGGATGGCGGAGGCCGGGGCGCATCTGCCTACGCTACCTCCAAAGGAGCCGTTATGACTTTTACCCGGGCCATGGCCAAAGAACTGGGACCCCAGGGCATTCGCGTCAATGCACTTTGCCCGGGCATGATCAATACCACTTTTCACGATGTATTCACTCCAGGGAATGTGCGCGAAATGGTTGCAAGCAAAACTCCCCTCAGACGCGAGGGAACGGCCTCTGAAGTTGCCGACCTGGTCTGTTGCCTCGCCTCAAGCCACACCTCTTTTGTGACCGGGGCCAACATAGATATCAACGGAGGACTCGCATTTTCCTGAGGCCAGGCAAAGAAGCTGTCCCTGCATGAACGTCTTTTTCTGACCTGAAGCTCGTTTGTATGAGGCTTAATTTACAAGTAGTAAAAAAACTTTACTTATTCCTTTTGGGAATCGGCCCCGGCATTTTTGCCATTGGCTACACCATCGGAACGGGAAGTGTAACCTCCATGATCGTGGCAGGTAGCAGCTATGGCATGCAATTGTTGTGGGTACTGGCCTTGAGTTGTTTGTTTTCCTGGGTATTGATGGAGGCCTATGGACGGTATTATTTGGTAACGGGCGAAACGGCCCTTTTTGCCTTCCGAAAACACCTGAAGTTTGGAAAGCTGGTTGCCATACTCATCATTGTGGGCATCACCTTTGGGCAGTGGAATTCGCTCATTGGCATTTTAGGCATTTCGGCCAATGCCATTGTAGAGACCCTGGCCTTATTTATCCCCTCCATCAAAGGCAAAGAGTATGGGTGGGTGCTGGGAGTTGCCGTGCTGATTATAGGCATCATGTACGCCCTGCTGTGGAAGGGAAAGTATGGCATTTTTGAAAAAATACTGCTCTTTTTTGTCACCCTCATGGGGCTGTCGTTTTTGCTTTCCCTCTTCATTGTCCTGCCCGACCCCGCAGAAATCGTATCGGGATTCATCCCCTCCATTCCGCAAGTTGAAGGCGGGCGAATGCTGGTTGCAGCTTTTGTGGGTACCACCATGGCAGCCGCAACTTTTATTTCCCGCCCGCTTTTCATACAGGGGAAAGGCTGGACCCAAGAGAACCTGAAAGAACAACAAAAAGATGCCCTGTGGGCGGCGCTTTTGATCTTCTTCATCAGCGGCTCCATTATGGCCGTGGCCATGGGGGCATTGTACGAAAGTGGCACAGCGGTTACCAAAGTGTTAGACATGGTTTATGCACTCCAGCCCGTTGCCGGTCGCTTCGCTATTGCCATATTTTTTATGGGCACATTGGCAGCGGGCCTGTCTTCGGTCTTCCCCATTTTAATGATTGCCCCGTTAATGATCGCTGACTATCAGCAAGGGAAATTAGATACCTCTTCCAAACAATTTAAAGTATTAACAGGCATAGCCTGTCTTATCGGCTTGGCAGTGCCCATCTTCGGGGCTAACCCCATTCAGGCACAAATTTTAACCCAGGTGTTTAATGTGTTTGTGCTTCCCCTGGTCATTCTCGGAATCCTCATTTTGGTCAATAACAAAGCCCTCATGGGCAAGCATAAAGCTGGGCTCGCGCTCAATACAGGTATGGTGCTGGCGCTGATTTTCGCCTGCATCATTTCCTATAACGGCATGATTGCTATCTGGGAAAAAATATAAGCTCCAGCCGCCCGGTTCAGTTCATTCCCAATCTTATTCGTATCTTGGAGGCAAATCCGCCATTTTTCAACCCTGAACCACCAAGATGAAACTACTCGCATTCGGGCTCATGCTGTTCGCGCTGCTGGGCCTCAGCTGCAGCCCCCGGCCCCTCGTTGACTCACGGATCTGCTTATTTTCAAAGGCGTTCGCGAGCCCGTTGGGGATTGTTCACGGGTTGTTTGTTATTTAAGGTGTTCACGAGCCCGTTGGGGTTGTTCACGGGTTGTTTGTTATTTAAGGTGTTCACGAGCCCGTTGGGCTTATCCCGCTATGCTGCTCGCGCATGGGCCTAAGGAGGGGAGTTCGAGGTTCGCAGGCGGCGCAGCCGCCTGCCCCGGAGAACTCTCCTCCTTTTCAAGGAGGAGTTGGAGGTGGTTAATGCAAACCATTGAAAATGAGTGGGTTATAATGGAGATAAAACCCGCCTGCCGGCGCCAGTTTACAACTGGGGCCGGTAGCAGGTCTGCCAGGTCTGCCAGGGGGTGCAAATCCCATTGCTATTTCCGCAGCAGTTGTCCCGGTGTTAAACCGGGAACGCGGGCCGTTCCTATTGGCGTGCGGGGCACGCCATGAAGGGCGGTCCATCAGTTT
>RFHT01000635.1 GCA_003696835.1 Bacteroidota bacterium | reverse complement strand
TGTGTACCCAAATCATCGACCTGGGCCTGCCGGTGGTGCTGGCTGTAAACATGGCCGACCTGATGGAAAAGCAGCAAAGCCGGCTGGACACGGACCGGCTTTCGGCCATGCTGGGCATTCCGGTGGTGGCCATTTCGGCCCGCAAAGCCCACGGCCTGCAAGCGCTGAAGAAAGCCATAAGCGACCAGATTCAAGCGTCTTCCCGCCGTTTTCTCCACATTCCGCCCCAGTTTCAGCCCCGCATTGAGCAGGCCAAAGCCAAGCTGAACACCCAGAGCGACTACCTGGCCTACCAGGCGCTGCTGCGGCCTGCCGAGTTTGGCCTCAACGGCCAGCATGGCCTCATGCCCATTGAAGGAGCCGAAGGGCTCATCCGCAACGAGTTGCTGGTGCGCTATGACCATATAGACAATATCTTATCGGATGTGCTGGTACGCCAGACGGCAGATGTGCCCCGCCTTACCCGCCTGCTGGACCGGGTGCTCATTCACAAGGTATGGGGTTATGCGGTATTTGTGGCCATATTGTTTCTCATTTTTCAAGCGCTTTTTAGCTGGGCCAGCATCCCCATGGACTTCATCGACCAGGCCTTTGCCCATGCCGGTGCCTGGATGGAGGCCAGCCTGCCCGCGGGTTTTCTCACCGACCTGTGGATCAATGGCATTTGGGCGGGGCTTGGGGGCATTGTCATTTTCATTCCCCAAATTGCCTTTCTGTTTTTCTTCATCGCCATTCTGGAGGAATCGGGCTATATGTCGAGGGTAGTGTTTCTGATGGATCGTATCATGCGGCCCTTTGGCTTCAGTGGCAAATCGGTGATTCCGCTGGTGGGCGGGCTGGCCTGCGCCATCCCTTCTATCATGATGACGCGCAACATCAGCCAGCGCAAGGAGCGGCTCATCACCATCATGGTTACCCCACTGATGAGCTGCTCGGCCCGCATTCCGGTGTATGTGTTGCTCATTGCCATGTTTGTACCCCAGCAGCAGGTGCTGGGCATTTTCAATTTGCAGGGTGTGGCCATGATGGGCTTTTACCTGCTGGGCTTTGTGATGGCCCTGGCTTCGGCCTTTGTGTTTAAGTGGGTGCTGCGCTATCGCTCTAGGGGTATTTTTCTCACGGAGCTGCCCATCTATCGCATGCCCCGCTGGCGCAATGTGGGCCTGGAAATGTACCAGAAGTCGCGCGCTTTTGTACTGGAGGCAGGCAAGGTAATCCTGGTCATATCCGTCATTCTGTGGCTGATGGCTTCTTTTGCGCCGGGCAACCGCTTTGAGGAAATCGACCGGGCCTACGACGCCCGCCTGAGTGAGCAGCAACTGACCGCCGAGGCGGTAGCCCAACTGGAGCATGCCCGCAGCTCGGACAAGTTGCGGGCCTCCTATGCAGGCATAGCAGGGCAGTGGCTGGAGCCGGTCATAAAGCCCCTGGGCTTTGACTGGAAAATTGGCATTAGCCTCATTACTTCTTTCGCGGCCCGGGAGGTGTTTGTAGGGACTATGGCCACAATTTACAGCCTGGGAGAGGCCGATGAGGAGAATCCCGTGGGCCTGCGGCAAAAAATGATGGCCGAAAAAGACCCCCAAACGGGCGAAGCAGTTTACAGCCCGGCCGTGGCTTTGTCTTTGCTCATTTTTTATGCTTTTGCCATGCAGTGCATGAGCACCCTGGCCGTGACCAAAAAGGAAACCCAATCCTGGAAGTGGCCCATCATCATGCTGACCTACCTCACTACGCTGGCTTATACGGCTTCTTTTGTGGTGTACCAACTCATGACTTAAAATAAAGCTTTCCCCTGTTGGGGAGGGAGCCGGTGGCACGAAGCCACCGGCTCCCTTTGCTTTGGGGCAAGGTGCTATCGCACCCGTATGACTTTGCCGCCGTGGTAGCTACGGTAGTCGGGGTCGTACATGGCCTCGGCCCCTATGGCGGGCAGCTGAAAGCTGCCGGCATTCACCACGCGCAGCAGGTAGAAAAAGTGGCGGGTGGCGTTGGCCGAAGCCTGGGTGTAAATGAGCAGGCGGTCGTCGCGCACGTCGAGATAGTCGGGCGAGAATCTGTTGGATTCTTTATTGATCCAGCTCAGATCGGCAGAGGGGGTAAGGCGGGGATTTTCAATTTCAAAACCCGCCGGAATCATGTCCGTAATGGCAATATTTTCGGCGGTGCGCCTGCCTCCAGTGAGGGAAATGCGGCACACGATCAGGTCACCCTGCCGGAATTCCGGGCCACTGATTTCCCTGCCATCGCGGTCGTAGTAGGTGCGCCGTACCTGTATGTTTTTGTCCACCTCCTCCGTTACGCCCTGTTTTTTGATGCCTTCGCTCTGCCAGAGGTAAAAGGTCTCTCCCTTTCCGGAGGCCTTGAGGGTTACGCTTTTGCCGTCGAGTTCCGGGGAAGCAAAGCGGGGGTTGGCCTGGTTGAGAGTAGCCAGGGTTTTACCATCGACCTGTACCTCTACGGACACATCGGAATCGGCCTGTCGTTTGGCAGCTTTTCCCAGGGCGAGGAAGGTCCAGGCCCGGTCCTGGGTGGACCATACGGGCAGGTCTTTGCCGGTGAGGTAGCGCAGCATGGCGGGTATGTCCTTGTTGGAGGGGTCCACATCCAGCAGCACATTCAGCATCAGGGCATTTGCCCGGGCTTCGGAGTCGAAGGAGTCGCCAGTGGTGCGGGCTGCTCTTTCAGCAGAAAAGCTCTTGGGTACGAGCTCATTGTAGGCATTGTAGTCTTTGGCCAGGGCAAAGGCGCCGGCCAGCAGGTAACGCATGTCGTTGGACAGCAGCTGAGGCCGGGCCCGGTAGTAGTTCATAATGGATACATCGGGCTTACCAGCCAGGGCCAGCACGTAAAGCGAGTAGAGAATTTCCTTGTTGGCGATGGTTCGGGTTTTGAGGTTGCCGTTTTCGTAATAGCGGTACTCGTAGCTGCTGCGGTCGGCGGCTTTGCGGTTGAGGAAGGTGAGGGCTTTTTGCAGAATGTCGTCATTCACTACAAAGCCTGCATGGCGGGCTTCCACCAGAAAGTGGGTGGCATATACGCTGCCCCACCAGTTGTAGTAGCTGGAGCCAGGCCAGTAGGCAAATGAGCCGTCGTATCGGGCCATGCTTTGCAGCTTGTGTATGCCTTCCTTGACGTAGTAAACAGGATTGCCCCGCACGTACATATCGGGCGCCACCTGGGCAGCCAGCTCCTGGAAGTAGAGCTGCGGAAAGAGCTTGGAGGTGGTTTGCTCCACACAGCCATGAGGGTAACCCACGAGGTATTTGAGGTGTTTGGCGTGCCTGATAGCCGGGAAGTTACTGATACTGATGCTGCTTCTTTGAGTAGCGGGGATAAAGTCGGCGGGAAATTGTACCCTGGCTGTGCTGCCGGCGGCTATGCTGCCGCCATCGGCATCGGTTACCAGGGGCGAAATGGGCCGCACGCCTATTTCGATTTCTTCTACCACCTCATCCATGCCCGCAGTAGAAAAGACGATTTTGGCCGTCCCCACGTTCTCCCCGCTGTGTAGCACAAAGTTGACCTTTCCGCTGCCATTGGGAGCCAGTTGTACCGAGGCGGATTTGGCCGAGCTGATTTGCAGAGGGCCTTCCACTTTCATATTCACCCTTACTTCTCCCTGCCTGCCAGTGGTATTCATTACCGATACCGGAATGCTGAGGGAGTCATTTATGGAGAGGAAACGGGGTACGGCGGGCATGAGGATCACGTCGTCGGCTACCTTCATGGCTTTGGCTGCTGAGCCAAAGCGCGCGCCCTGATAGGCCACGGCCATGAGGCGCACTTCTCCATTGTACTGGGGAATGTCGAGTTTTACCGTTACCTCACCCTGGGCATTGGTGCGGCGTATGCCGCTCCACTGGGAGAGCAACTTAAAGCGGTCGGCCTTTACGGGGTTGAGCCGGCGGGCGGCGCTTTCTTCATCCCCGCCAGCGGGAGAGGAGGAGGCCGCAATTTCGGGCAGCAGGTATTCGTACAGGTCGTAGCTCTGCACCCCCAGCCCACGCCGGGCATACATATAGTTGTAGGGGTCGGGGGTTTGGAAGTTTTTCACCTGCAAAATGCCTTCGTCCACGGCTGCCAGGGTCACGAAGATGTTTTCGTTGGGGTTGGTTTTGATGGTGACCTCCTGGGAGGTGCGGGGTTTGATTTTTTCAGGCGCCTGTATGCTCACCTGCAGCTTGTTGGAGGGATTGACCACCCGCATGCAGGCATAGCCGTGGCCCACGAGAAAGGGGATGTTGTCATCGGCGGTTTGGGGGCGAAACAGGGTAGCTGAAATGAACACATTGGGCACATGCTCGTTACCCAGGGTGATGGGGACCTCGGTGGAGTTTTCCGTGATGTCGATGTAGCGGTGCTCCAGCACCTTGCCCCGCTCCAGGGTGAGGAGCATGCGGCCGGTAAAAGGCGTTACAAACAGTACCTTGGCCTGCTCTCCGGGGGCGTATTCTTCTTTGTCCATCACGATTTCCACTTCTCCTTCTTTGTTGATTTCAAAAGAGGAGGCCGTGGAGCTGCCCCAGCGGTAGGCGTAAAATTGTTTTTTCACATAGTCATCGCTGCCACTTTTGCCAAAGCGAAACTCGTATCGACCCGATTTGCTCACCTGAAATTTGTAGGCCAGGGGTTTGCCCGTCAGTTTTACGTTTTTGGTCCATTCTTTTATTTCTTTCTGCACCGAGCGGTAACGAAACCGGCCATTGTAGGTATTGCGCTCCAGCACAGTGGCCCATTCGTAGCGGATGAGGCTTACTTCCCCCTCGAAATTGGGAATGGCCTGGTCGTCGGGGTTCACGGCCACGAGCTCAAAGGTAATGTCTTTATTGGTGCCATAATAGTACCCCCTGGCGCGTATGCCCGGAAAGTAGTCCCTGGGAAAGGCTTTGAAGCTGAGCACCCGGTTTACGGTGCGCCCCGTTACATCAAACACGCTCACAAAGCTTCTGCCCAGCAGGTAGCCCCCACTCCGTATGTTGCCTGGCAGGGTGTAGATGTGAACGGCTTTGCCGTTTTCGTCCAGGGTGCCATCCGAGAAGTCGTTGTCCAGGTAGGAGTTTTTGGTGGAAAAATTGCTAAAATTAAATTGGGGGAAATTACTGCTGCTAAAAGCGCGGTGATCCAGGCGTACATCTACCTCGTAGCGGTGCTCCGCAGCAGGTGCTCCGAAGAGGTATTCGGCTTCGATCTGCAGCTCGAGTTCTTCGCCGGGTTTGAGCTGATCTTTGTTTTGCTGCAGGTTGACGCGAATTTTGTCGGGCGCAAACTCCTCTACACTGAAGGTGTAGGAGGCCAGCAGGTCGTCGCTGCCGGTATAAAACTCGGCCGTATATTGGCCGGTAGGGGCAAAGTCGGGAATGGCTACGGCCAGCTCAAAAGAGCCTTCTTCATTGAGGGTTTTCTGGTACTCGTTGAAGGTCTTTCCCTGGGGTGAAATGACCTTAACCGTTACGGGTATGTCGCTGGCCACGCGCATGTCGGGCTCGCGTATGATGGCCGAGAGGTTGGCCGTTTCGCCAGGGCGGAAGATGTTGCGTTCGGCATATACGAAGCAGTCGTAGCTGTCATCCGAGACAAATTTGCCCCCCACATCAAAGCGGGAGGTTTCTACATGCGTGGCTTCCAGGTCCACAAAGTTGAAGTCCTCACCCAGCTCAGCCGTCAGCAGGCGGGGCTGAAAGCCCTCTACGTCGTCCTTGAGGTCGGTAAAATGGGCCACCCCATCTGCACCGGTAGTGCCACTGACGAGGGTTTGGTTATTTTCCGAAATGAGCTGCACCGTCACCCCTTCCAGGGGCTGGGCTGTCTTGAGGGAGTTGGCAAAGACGAGCAGCTCTGAGCCGCTGTATTTGGCTATCAGGCCAATGTCGGAGATGGCCACCAGCTTGGCATCGCGCCGCCAGTAGTCTTCCTCTGAGTTTAGCTGCACCACATACACCCCTTTGAAGCGCTGATCGAGGGCCTTGCTGAGGTTAATGCTTTTACTTTGGCGCAAGTTTTGGGTTTTTTCAAATTCCAGCTTTTCGTCATAGAGTTTTTTGCCGTAATAGCTCACCTCATAGTACTGCTGCTCATCGTACAGATCGTTCTGGTTGTAGTAATAGAGGTTGCGGTAGTCGTAGTTGTGGTAAAAGAAAAACAGCAGGTTGTTTTTAAACACCTCATAGACCTGCAGGCGGGCTTCGGGCACATTGGTGGCTTCAATGCGTATGTTTTCCATGCCGCCGCGCATGAGGTAGGTTCCCTTGCGGTCGGCAAACTGGAGTTCGGGTTCCAGGTCGGCCAGCAGCACATTTTCCTCATAGCCTTCTTCCAGCTTGCCGCCATAGAGGCCTGGCAGGCCGGGTTTGATTTTGAGGGCAATTTGGTTGCCGGCGGCCATGTTTCCGGTAATGCGTATGCGGTTGCCGACCGTGCTCATGTTGAGCTTGGCGGGGCGGGGGGTGAGGGAGATGAACTTGCTGAGTTGGGCATCGTCCACGGGCTGGGTAGTATGTATTTCCAGCCAGCCCTTGTCGCCGTCAAAGCCCGAATTGGTGGAAATAACGGCCAGGCGGGAAATGCCGGGCAGGTTAAACTCAAAGCTTTTGGCCTCTGCCAGGGGGCTGTGGTTGATGAGGGAGGTAAGGCCTTTGCGTATTTCAACCTGAAATTTTTGGGCCTCCTCGCTTTGCCTGAGGTCGCCCAGGTTGATGGCGATCACCTTGGCGGGCTCTTCGGTTTCTATGGTGTAGTTGGTAATTTCGGTATCACCCATTTTGATGCTCAGGTATTTTTTGAGCTCGTTGGGGTCCACTTCATAGTTGAAGCTGATGTTGGCCTGCACACTCACTTCGTGCTCGCGGCGGGGAATTTGCTTCCAGAAGAACTCCACATTCTGGGCTTGAAAGAAAGGTGTGTGGAAGGTGTAAGTATCAAACTTGCCCTTTTTTTGGGTGTGAGCCAATACTTTGGAAGCGTTGATGCGGGCTGTGTATTCCTGGCTGGGCTGTAAGGCCCGGTCGGGCGAAAAGAGCAGCGTATTGGGTGAAAGCCATTTGTAGCGCCCTGCAATGGGTGGCTCTATGTGCAGGTACTCCTCGCTCACCCATTGGTCCAGCTCCCCGGTGGGAGCAAGGTCCTCGGAAAAGCGAATGGTGAAAGACTGAAGTTCCTGTACTTCTCCCTGGGGTTCAAACTGTACCACAGTAACGCGTTTGCCTCCGCAGCCATACAGTATAAGGGCAAGAATAAGTGCTAAGCGAATTGACGGTTTCATGATAGGTGGGTAAAATGAAGTGAAGGTTGTATGCGTAGCTAAGTTACGAATAAGCGCTGAAAAAGCGAACTGTTTCACTTTTTTTACCTGTTCATTTGTCCATATCCCAAAATGACCATCGCAAAGGAGAATTTCACGTCCTCAAGTTCATCCAACATTGAGGATTGTTGGCTTTGGTGTTCCAACTGTCCTCAATGGCTAAACAAACAGCATGCAGGCTGAAGTCTCAGCTACTCCAGCTCGTCCAGGGTGAGCTGCACACTGCGTTCAAATTTTTCCATAAAATACTGCACCTCCGGCAACTCAAAGGCCAGCACACTTTGGTGCAGCATTTCTTTTGCCTGCACAAACTCCTGGTTACCGGCCTTGATTTCCTCCAGGCATTTGAAGTAGGCCGAAATTTTGTCGGCCGCTTTGATGAGCTGCCAGTGGGCGGCATCGGCTTCGACCTGGAAAAAGATGTCGCGAAAATCGTTTTGCAGTTCGGGAGGCAGCAGCTTCAGCAGGCGCTCATTGGCAATGCGCTCTATGTCTTTGTAGGCTTCTTTGATTTTGGGGCTAAAATATTTGATGGGTGTGGGCAAATCGCCGGTGATCACCTCGCTGGCGTCGTGATAAAGGGCCAGCACGGCCACCCGCTCGGGGTTTACCCGGCCGCCGAAGAGGCGGTTTTTGATAATGGCCAGGGCATGGGCAATCATGCTTACCTGCAGGCTGTGCTCCTGTATGTTTTCGGCATGTACATTGTGCATAAGGCCCCATCGCTGTATAAATCTCATGCGGGAAAGATAGGCAAAGAAGTGGCTCATGTAGGGATCATTTTGGAGAGGTACGACAAAGAAGTTAGCTTCAGTTTTTGATAATTTGCTTCAGGTCTTCGGCCATGCGGAAGAGGCCCGGCAGGTCATTGTTGTAAATGAGGTGGGGGAAATTTTTAAAATCCTTCGGGATGTCCCGTTCGTGCTGGGTGAGGATGAGCACCTTTTTTCCCAGGGTGTGCGCCACCCCCGTTTTGTAAAACACATCGGGATTTTTGTACGTCATATCGGCAATCACCATATCCACCTCGTTGAGGAGTTTCCATTCGGCCTCCAGTTGCTGGTCATAATAAATAGAGTTTGAGCGTATGCATTCATAGTTGAGCATACGCAGGGTGGATTTGAGGTGCTCCCAGAGGGTGTCGGACCAGTAGGCTTCCAGGGGCATACACACCAGGCAGGTGCCTTCGCGCCGCTTGAAATTGCGGCTTTTGAAGACGGGATTTACCTGCATCACCTCCTCCTTATCGGCCGCGGGGCTGTCGGGTGCGTCTATGGGCGGTGGCAGCAGTTGGAGGCGGTCCCAGATGAGGGTACGCACCTCGCGGTGCAGCACCTGGTCGCCCAGCATGAGGGTGAGGGCGCCACCCGACTCCCGCCAGCCATTTCTAAACTGCAGCATGATGTTGAAACTCTGCTGGGTGGCGGCGTGCTGAATCACCACCGAAATGACGTGCACCTGGCTGGCATGGCGCTGGTAGGCCTCCTGCAGCTGAAAAAGGCTCAGGCGGGAGTAGCTTTCGTTTTCGGAAGTGGAAAGCACCGCCACAGGCTCGGCCCGGTGCAGGTAGGTGGTGGAGATGATTTGCATGAGGTTGCAAAAATGCTCAATGGAGAAGGTCTGGTCATCGAAGCGGAAGGTCTCGGTGTGCAGGGCAATTTTTTGGGGTAGAGGAATTTCCTCAATGGCGAGCACATCCGAAATAAGCTCTGCAATTTCGTCTCCGTCGGGGGCTGTAATTTCTATTTCGGCCGTAGGAGGGGCATTGCGGGGGCGGTACATCAGCTTGATGTCCACCAGGTAGCCGTCGCGGGTGCCCGCATCGGCGTAGAGGGTGAGCACCCGCCGCTTGTATCTGCTGAAAAAATCGATGAGCTCCTCACTGCGCAGGTCCTCGAAGTAGTCGGCCTGGGTAGTGGCCAGCCGTATATTAAAAGGCGCCCCGTCGAGAAAAATCAGCGAAATTTCGTTTAGCAGGTCGAGTATGCGGTGTACCGATACGCGTTTGTCGAAGTAAAAACTTTCGCGCAACGTAATCACCTGGGGAGGGGGCTGAGGCGGGCGGGGGGGCGCAGCAGGCTGCTGCTTTTCGTGGTGGTTGATAATGCCTTGCAGCAGGTTTTGCAAAGGAATGGGCTCATACTCCGGCTCGGGGCGCGGCTCCCATATCCCGTAAATCATCTCCTCTATCTGTTCATTGACCGAGGCATTGCCCGAAGCGATGACAAACTGGCCGTAGGCCAGGGTGCTTTTGGGCAGAAAACGCAAATTGATGCTCACGCCTTTGCCCGAAGGGGTACTGGCAGATGCATTGATGACCTTTATCTTCCCTTCGTGCTGCCCGTAAAGGAGCTCCAACTCGTCGTAATCCAGCCCGTAATGGGTTTTATTGTCTTTGGTAGTTAAATAGGCTGTAAAAGGAGCATTGTCCAAAAAGGTTTCGGATATCTGCCTGAGCCGCTCGATGAGAACATCCATGCCGATCTCTTCTCCGAAGTCAAATCTACCATATAAGGGAGGCGTAGGTTGTGCCATTGTGTCGAGCTTCTTCAATAAATAAACAATTCTTTCACCCTTTCCAGGCATTAAAATTAACAAAGAAAATGGCAGATGCGGAAATACATGCCCAAAAAATTCGGCCCACTCCCCAAACCCTTATGCTCCTGATGCCAGCCAGAAAGCCAGGCCAAAGGCCAGTACAGAAATAATCATTCCATACATAAAAATATTGTAGGCAATGCGCAGTAACTGAAACTTTTTGGCCAGCACTTTCCCCAGAAAATAGATGTCCTTGGCCATGCTGCCGTACAGGTATTCCTTATCTTTCATCATTTCTCCTATGCCCCAGAGGTAATCATTGAGCGGCATGGCATGAAAATTACCGAAAAACAGCAGGTTGGTGCGTTTTTCCAGTATGTCTTCCCGTGTAAATATCCCCGAGTTGACTTTGGGACGGGTGGACAAAATGGCAAATACAATGGTGCTGAGGCATACCGCCATGATGAGCAGGGCCGGAATGAGCATGCTGGGGTAGTCTTCAAACTGGCTGAAAATGGAGGTGGTAATGACCGAAATGATGATGGCGTTGATAGAGAGCAAGATGTTGGCCTTGTTATCTGCTATGGAACTGAGGCTAATGTGTACGCGGTAGGTAGTCCGGAACATGGTTTCAATTCCCCGGTCGGGACGCAGTTCCTTGGTTTTTTGGAGCTTTTTTTCCAGCTTTTCAATTTCTTTTTGGCTTTTGAGCAGCTTCAACTGGAGGTTTTGCTCGGCGGTGAGTTTGGCCTGTCTGCTTTTTTTGATCTTCTTTTTTATGCGCTTAATGTTGCGCTCCTTGCGTGGGCTCAGTACTGTTTGGGCATAGTGAGTATAGTACTGGTGTTGCTTAAAAAACTGTAGGTTTTTTTCTTCCCACTCCTCATCGCTCAGCTGCATATTGCGAAAATGGGCCCATTCTCTGCGGAGTTTCTGGGAGTTTTTATACGCCTGGGGTGTAGCCAGGTTGTACAGATCGGCATCCTTGATTACCTGCTCCAGCAGGTTGGTGGGTTCGACTTCCAGGCTGGTAGCAGCTATGAGGGTTTTTATTTGCTCAATGCGCCGGGGCTCTACCTCCAACGTTTCCAAAAACTCCCCGGCCATTTGCTGGCTTTCCACCTCGTGCCCCTCGTAAATGCGCACATAGCCCAGGTCATGAAACCAGGCGGCCAGTACCAGCGTGTCCATGTCCTCCATACCAATACCGGTATTGACAGCGATTTCACGTACGGCAAATACCACCTGCCGGGTGTGCTCCAGGGTGTGGTATTCCATCTGCGGCGGAAGCTGCGTTTCCAGCATTTGGGAAACATAGGCCTCTACCGACTTCAACAACTGGTTTTCTGTACTCACCTTGCTCATGGATAATTCTTCTGCAAATGAGGCTATAGACCCTGCCAGGGCATGGATGAAAGTTCGGCAGAGCGCACCTTTAAGCTTGCTCTACTTTCCCGCCAGCAAGACAAAGCTATCAAAATTAAGACTTTTTATGTAAACTCAAATCTTTCTGCTAACTTCGAAGGCTTAAAAAAGCTATTAAATACAAATATATGACGCATTTTGTTAAATTTATTTACGGGCTGTTTGCTTTGCTAATCCTGGCAGCCTGCAACCAGGGGGGCAAAGTTGCCTCCAGTGTAAATATGAAGAGCATAGCCGACAGCATGGCTTACAGCATAGGCGTAAGCCAGGGCACAGGGCTGAGAACCCAGCTGGAAACCGAAGGGCTGGACACCCTGGACAAGGCCCTGCTGATGAAGGGCATTCTGGACGGCATGTACGACGAAGCGGTACTGACCAAAGAGGAAGTCAATGCCTGTTTTCAGGCTTTTCAGAAGCATCACATGGCCCAAATGGCTGAAGTCAATGAAGCCAAGGCCACTGAAAACAAAATAAAAGGCGATGAATTTCTGGCCGAAAACAAGCAAAAAGAAGGCGTAATCACGACCGAAAGCGGCTTGCAGTACAAAATCATCGAAGAAGGTAGTGGCACCCCTCCGGGAAAAACCGATACGGTGAAGGTACACTACACCGGGCGGCTCATAGACGGCACGGTATTCGACAGTTCAGTACAAAGGGGAGAACCCATTGAGTTTCCCGTTAATGGCGTGATTCAGGGCTGGACCGAAGCCCTCCAAATGATGAAACCCGGCGCCAAATGGGAGCTCTACATTCCCTCCGAGCTGGGCTACGGTATCGCAGGAGCCGGCCAGGACATTGGCCCCAACTCCACCCTCATTTTTGAAGTGGAGTTGCTGGACGTAAAAAGAGCCAAAGAACAATAAGGCCCTTTGAGCCAGTAATAGGAACTGTAAGGTGGCTGCCCCTTTACAGTTCCTTTTTCATTTGGATGAGCAGGTGGGTATGCACCATGCTGGTTTTGCCGGTGGGCGTATAACCCATTTGTGCATAAAACTGCTGCAAATGGCTGTGGCAGTCGAGCACCACTTCCTTTAATGGGACGCTTTGGGCCAGTTTTTCCAGTTTCGTTACAATTTTTTTCCCCAACCCTCTGCCGCGAAAAGGCGGCAGCACCGCTATGCGGGCAATGTGCCCCCTGCCACCGGACAGGGGCAGCAGGCGGCCCGTACCTGCTACTTCCTGCTCCGCCCAGACCAGCACGTGCAGAGCCTGCCCGTCCAGGCCATCCCGGTCCAACTCAGCCGGTATGCCCTGCTCCTCCACAAACACCCGCTGCCTGATTTGCAGGCATTGCTGCAGGTCGGCAGCTTCTGTAGCCTGGGTAATGGTACATTGCATGTCCTTGCTGTTGGAAAAAAGATCATTGAGCAGCAATGCTGCGCAGTATTTTGAGGTTCAGCTCCGTAAAATCCCCGATGACGTAATCGGCCTGACTGAGCTCCGAAGCCGGGTGGGTGGTGGCTACCCCCACCACCTTCATACCGGCGGCTTTGGCAGCCGCTATGCCCATGAGCGCATCTTCAAATACCACACACTTGTGGGGAAGTATATTGAGCAGGTCGGCAGCTTTAAGAAAAACCTCCGGGTGGGGTTTGCCCCTTTTAACCATAGAAGCATCTACCACGCCCTCAAAAAAACGGCGGGTATGGGTATTCTCCAGGGTAAAATCTACATTCCTGGAAGGGGCAGAGGTAGCCACCGCACAAGGAATGTATGCAGCCCGCAGGCTGTGCAAAAAATCCACCAGGCCAGGCACTGGCTGGATATGGGGGCGGTAGAGCTCCCGGTAAAGGGCTTCCTTTTCATCTTCAAATTCCTGGCCTTCCGCTTCACTCATTTGCGGACCAAACATCAGCCTGAGGATTTCTTTCATAGGACGGCCATTGTAGGAGCGTTGATACTCCGCCTCTGAAAGCTGAATGCCATGGCGCCTGCTGGCTTCCTGCCAGGCCTGAAAGTGGTAGTCTGCATTGTCCACAATCACGCCGTCCATATCAAAAATTACGCCCAGAGCATGCATGTAAGTGAGGTTGGGAAAAATCAATATTAACTAAAAGCTGAAGATTGCTCCCTAAAGATAGCAGATTTTTCCATCATAC
>RFHT01000634.1 GCA_003696835.1 Bacteroidota bacterium | reverse complement strand
GGTAAGCAGATCGATAGTTTACAACAACAGCTCAAGTCGCACTTTCTTCACGACGACAAACCCGCTCTGCTTCAGACCTATATGGCACTGGGCAAGGCCTATGCCGAGGCCTACCAGCACCGCGAAGCGCTGGAGGCTTTTCAGGCGGGACTCAAACTGAGTAAGGAGTTGGGAGACCCCTTGAGCACCTTTAAGCTATACAGTTTGTCCGGTCTCATGCACTACTGGCTGGATGCATATCCCGAGGCCCTTCAGGCCATGAAGCAGGCACAGGAGATTCAGGCAGAAATTCCCCTTTCAGAACGGGCAGCAAACCTCTCGCGCATGGCCGAAGTGTATGTGGCCCTCGGAATTTATGAAGAAGCCCTGGCCGCTCAGCTCGAAGCCCTGAAAATTGCAGAAGTAACCCAGGACGATGCTGCCACCGCCAACGCGCACCGCGTACTCAGTAGCATTTACTGGTATCAGCAGGAGTTTGACCTTGCCAAAGACGAACTACATACTGCCCTGGAACAATTCCGGAAAATGGGGGAAGCAAAAAGCGTATATACCTGCCTGGCGGCCCTCTCATCTGTACATGCTGAACTCAAAATGTACCAGCATGCCCTGCGGTATGCAGAGCAGTCCTATCGATACGCCGACTACATTGGCTACCCTTATGGGCGGGCTTTTTCTAAAGGTATGATGGGCGTTGCCCACAAAGAACTAGGCAATACGGCACTGGCCCGTATGGAAATCGAACAGGCCATCGCGCAGTTTGACAGCCTGGGAATCGGGTATGAGGCTGCCGACTTTGCCCTCATGCTCAGCGATATTTACCTGCTTGAGCAACAGTACCGGCAGGCTGCAGCATTCCTCGAAAAACTAAGGCAGACAGCCGAAGGCATCAACTCCCTTGCACTGAAGAGTAAAGTATATGAGCGCCTGGCCAACTGCTATGCAGAGATGGGCAAAACCAATCAGGCATTTCAATACCAGAAAAAATACAGTGCTGTGCGGGACTCCCTGCTCAGTGAGGAGAAGGTGGCTCAGGTAGCCCGTATGGAAGCCCGCTATCAACTGGAGAAAAAATCGCATGAGGCCGATATTAGCCGCAAAGACCAGCGCATTGCCCAGGACAAATGGTACTTACTGGGATTTTCTGCCATGTTAATTGCTTTTCTCCTCCTGGCCTGGTGGATGTATGTCAGGTACCGTTCGCTTCAGGCTTCCCAACTCGAAATGCAAGTACTTCACCGGGATATTCTCCGGTCTTATCAACACCTCACCTCCGACAATACCGAGCTGCGCGCTCTCACTGCCATGCTGTCCAAAGAGCTGGGAGAAGTGGTGAGCAGCCTGCACCATGTACGGAAAGCGGCCGAAGCGCAGGGGGCCAGCCCTCCAGCCCGCGAAATAGGCCAGGAGGTAGAAAAACTCAATCAGCTGCAGGCCGGGCTTCAAATGTACCATACTCTGGAAACCGGCCAGGATCGGAAGTCCTTAGACACACGGCAAATGATTACCCAAGCCATTGAACACTTACCCAAATACCTGCACGGCAGGGCCAAGCAAATCCGCATACGCCAGCTTCCTCCTAAAATTTGGGCCAACCCCCAGCAGATGACCCAGCTTTTTGGGCACCTCATCGAGAATGCGGTAAAATTTAATGAGGCTCCCCAGGCCGAAGTACATATCAGCTGCGAAGAAGATGAGCAGTATTTCACCTTCAAGATAGAAGACAATGGCACTGGCATAGACCCGGCGGATCGCGAAAAGGTTTTTGAGCTCTTTTACACCGGCTCAGAAGCGGGTGAAGGCAGTGGTCTGGGCCTGGCCATGGCCAAAAAAATTGTGGAACAACACCAGGGGAAAATATGGCTGGAGTCTTCCTCCACAGGTGGAACCATCGTTCTGGTACAAATCCCCAAAGGCAATTTGTAATTTGTTGATCCTTTGTTATTTTGGAGGGAAATAAGGTTCTCCCTTCATGAAAAAAATCCTTTCCTACAAACAAAGACCGCAAATCACATCCAGCTACGATGCCATTGTCATCGGCTCAGGCATTGGGGGCATGTCCCTGGCAGCCTGCCTCAGCAAGGCGGGCAAACGGGTGCTGGTGCTGGAGCGACATTATACCCCCGGAGGATTTACCCACGTATTCAAACGCAAACATTACGAATGGGATGTGGGGGTGCATTATGTAGGAGATGTACACCGGGAAGGCAAGTTGCTCAACCGCATGTTTCACTACATCACCGATGGCCGGCTGGAATGGGCTGAAATGGGAGAGGTGTATGACAGGATGGTGTTTGGAGAAGAGGTGTATGACTTCGTAAAGGGACGGGAAGCCTTTGCAGAGCAAATGAAAAGCTACTTTCCGGAGGAAGCCCATGCCATTGATGCCTACATGCAGGCCATTTATCAGGTGCAGCGGGCTACCAAGCCGTATTTTCTGGAAAAAGCCATGAGTCCTGGTCTGGGCTGGGTGATGTCGCCCCTGCTGCGCAACAAAATGATGAAATACGCCGCTCGTACCACCCTTTCGGTATTGCAGGAACTGGGGTGCAGCCCCAGGCTCATAGCTGTACTCACCGGGCAGTTTGGCGACTACGGTCTGCCACCCGGGCAGAGCAGCTTTGCCATGCATGCCATGCTGGCCAAGCACTACATGAATGGAGGCGCTTATCCCGTAGGCGGTTCTTCCAGCATTTTTGACAGCATACTGCCTAGCATACAGCAAGCCGGTGGGCAAGTATATACCCGGGCAGAAGTAAGCCAGATTCTCATCGAAAAAGGCCGGGCGGTGGGCGTACGCATGCAGGACGGGCAGGAAATTTACGCGCCAAAAATCATCAGTAATGCCGGGGCATTTAATACCTACCTGAACCTGCTGCCGGAAGCCTGCAAACAAAAGCTCAATGTGGACCAACACCTCACCTCCTATGAACCCTCGGCTTCCCATGCCTGCCTGTACATAGGCTGCCGGCAACCGGCCAGCGCCCTGCAGCTGCCAAAAGCAAACTACTGGGTATATCCCGACAACTACGACCACGACCTGAACGTGGCCCGGTATCTGCAAAAACCCGAAGGAGAGCTCCCCCTGGCTTATATCTCCTTTCCATCGGCCAAAGACCCCGACTGGGAAAACCGCTACCCCAACACCAGCACCATTCAGGTCATCACCCTGGCGCCCTACCACTGGTTTGCCCCCTGGGAGCATCAAAAATGGAAAAAACGAGGATCTGAATATGAAGCCCTGAAAGAAGGGCTTTCAGAAAAAATGCTACAAATACTCTTCAGGCTGCACCCCAACCTCAACGGACACATTGATTATCACGAGCTGAGCAGCCCCCTATCCACCAGGCACTTCAGCAACTACCCGCAGGGGGAAATCTACGGCGTATCTCATACCCCCCAGCGCTTTAAAAACCGGTTTTTACGGGTCAAAACCCCTATCCCCAACCTTTACCTCACCGGCCAGGACGTGGTAACTGCCGGCATTGGAGGAGCACTGTTCGGCGGCATGCTCACAGCCAGCACCCTGCTGAAAAAAAATATGCTCAAGGTAGTTTATGAAAGCTGAAATACTTACAAGGTATTCGTTTTTCCAATTATTTTTTAACCAAAATAAAATAAGATTATGTTCTCTTAACTCAATAAAATATGACCCATAATTTTGTTTTTATTTTATAAATTACGATCTTTGGCACAAGTACACACCTGGACAAGCCATCATTATTTCATCTCTGCTCGGTTTTTGTTAGCTAGCAGATTCAGCATTTTCACAACCCTTTTTACTGATTGTTTCATCCTCTGATCACCAAAGCCAAAGATGAGACGTTTCAATATGGGGTTAATGCCTGTTTTTTGGTTTGAGGCATTCATCTACAATAACTTCAGCCTGGTATGAATGAAATAACGATTGTGATTGCAGATGATCACCCTCTTTACAGAAAGGGAGTCATATCTCTGCTGGAAACCCAGGAACCTTACAGGCTGCTGGGAGAGGCTTCTAATGGAATAGAACTGATAAAACTCGTAGATACCCTCAACCCGGAGGTGGTTATTACCGACATCAACATGCCCCAGATGGATGGCATCGAAGCCACCCGGCAGCTCATAAAGAAGTACCCTGCCCTCAAGGTGCTGGCGCTCAGTATGCACGACGAAGAAAAGCTCATTGCAGAAATTCTCAAAGCCGGTGCCAAGGGATATTTGCTGAAAAATACCGACAAAACGGAGCTGATCAATGCCATCGCCACCATTATGCGGGGGGAAATTTATTTCAACTACAGCATTTCTACCTATTTGCTTTCCAAATTTATCAACAGAGAGCGCGGCCCGGCAGAACAATCCCCGACTCAGATGGAGGAGAATAGTTTGACCGAGCGCGAAATGGAAATTTTGCTTATGATTGTAGAGGAAGAGCTGACCAATGAAAAAATTGCTCAAAGGCTGTCCATCAGCAAGCGCACCGTGGACACCCACCGCAAAAACCTGCTGATCAAACTGGGCGTTAACAATACCGTGGGGCTGGTGAAAGCTGCCTACCGCAAAGGCCTGATCAAAAACTCCTTTTAACGCCCGGGAAAAAGCCATACCCGCTTTCTCTGTATTTCATCACGCATAGTGGGTAGCCTGGCTGCACGCTCCTGCCTGCTATGGATGTGTCATTTTTATTTGTTAACTTAGCCGTAAATTTTTTGCTTTCCCCGCTTAAGTAACTACCATCATTTTTCAACTAACCTCTTTCCTCTTACATGAAAACCTTCTCCTTGTATTTGCTCACCAGCCTGCTATGTCTGCAGGCCGTTGCCCAGAAAGAATGGGTACTCAAAGGCACAGAAGCGCACAAGCGAATCCCCGGTGCGGAGGTCATCCGTATCAGGCCCCACAGCCCGGCCCCCAATTACATACAGTTCAGGCAGGGCAAAGGCCTGACTGAAGCAGAACTGCCCCTCTTTGCACAAAAGTTTCTCTTTGCCAATGACATGAGCAGCCTCAGCATGCTGGATACCCAAAGGGATCAGCTGGGTTTTGTTCACCAAAAATACCAGCAGCTATATGGTGGCCTGCCAGTAGAAGGCAGCAGGTACATCGCCCACCTCAAAGGCGGAGAGGTCCTCTCGCTCAATGGGCTGGTGATCCCTGCTTTCTCCCTCTCGCTCTCCCCCACTTTATCTGAAACAGATGCGCTTCAGCAGGCCCTGAACCACATTGGGGCCGAGGTTTATAAGTGGGAACTGGAGGCTGAAGAAAGCTTCCGAAAAGAAACTGCCAGCCAGATATACGCACACCACCCGGACCACTTTGCCGCTACCTATTACCCCAGTGGCCAGCTCGTTATCGCCCCTGCCGGGGGCGACTTCCTCAAAGGGGATTTTCGCCTGGCTTACAAATTTGACATATATGCACACCAGCCGCTCTCCCGCAGCTATATCTTTGTAGATGCCCACAGTGGAGAGGTCATTTGGCAACTGCAACGCCTTCACACAGCCGATGCACCTGGTACTGCTGAAACCAAATACAGTGGCACCCAGCCCATTACTACCGATAATTCGGGTGGGCAGTACCGCCTGCGGGAGTCCGGGCGCGGCAATGGCATCATTACCCTCAACATGCAAAGAGGGACCAATTTTTCTGATGCCGTTGATTTTACCGATGCGGATAACTTCTGGAACAACTTCAACGAGCAGGAAGACGAAGTAGCCACCGATGCGCATTTTGCAGCCGAAAGGACCTACGACTATTTCCTGGAAAAATTTGGCCGCAACAGCATGGATGGCGCAGGACTGCCCCTGGTCAGCTATGTGCATTATGACGACAATTATACCAATGCCTTCTGGAACGGGGAAGCAGCTTCCTTTGGAGACGGGGCGGGAAATTTTAGCCCTTTGACTACCCTGGATATTTGTGCCCACGAATATACACACGGCCTGACGGACTTTACCGCCGGCCTCATTTACCAAAATGAATCCGGTGCCCTGAACGAGTCATTCAGCGACATTTTTGGTACGGCCATCGAGCATTTCGTTCGCGGCCAGGAGTTCAACTGGCTCATAGGGGAGGAAATTGGCAGAAACCTCCGCTCTATGTCAAACCCCAACTCCAGGAATGATCCCGACACCTACCAGGGGGATTTCTGGTTTGTTGGCAGTGGTGACAATGGCGGGGTACACATCAACAGCGGGGTACAAAACTTCTGGTTTTACCTGCTTGCCAACGGAGGCAGTGGCACCAACGACCACGGCCATGCATTTCAGGTGTCGGGTATCGGCATGGAGGAAGCGGCCGCCATTGCCTACCGCAACCTCACGGTGTACCTCACTCCTACCTCCGATTATGCAGATGCCCGCTTTTTTGCGGACTTGTCGGCCGCTGAGCTCTTTGGCGCCTGTAGTCCGCAGGCCGAAGCCTGTGCCAATGCCTGGTACGCCGCAGGCGTGGGACAGGCCTATCGCCCCGAGGTTTTGGCGGGCTTCCTGGCCACACCGCTCACCGATTGTAAAGCGCCCATGAAAGTGGCCTTTACCAACACCAGCCTGAACGCCAACAGCTTTACCTGGGATTTCGGAGATGGACAAAGCAGCAATGAAATTTTTCCAGTTCATACCTACCAGTCGGAAGGAAGTTACACCGTTACCCTTACCGTAGAGGGAGGCGAGTGCGGATCTGATGTACTTTCGGTTCAAAGCTTCGTCAACATCTCGGCTGACCAGCCCTGTGTTGTACTGCTCAGCGACGATACGCCGGTACAAACTGCCTGCGAAGGCCTGCTCTACGACACCGGAGGCCCCTTTGAAAATTATCCCGATGAGCAAAATCACGTTTTGACCCTGGCCCCTCAGCATGCACACGAAATCACCCTGGAATTCTCCGAGTTTGACTTCGAATGGGATTATGACTATTTGTACATTTATGAAGGTACAGATACCACCGGCAGGCTCATAGGCCGATATACCGGCACCCTGCTGCCCGAAGAGGGCCGTATCACCATTCCCAGCGGGGCCGTCACCCTGCGGCAATTCTCCGACCGCTTTGTCAATGGCAACGGCTTTGCCCTTAAATGGACGTGCAGCATACCTGAGGATGTACCCCAGGCAGCCTTCCGCTCAACCGATACGCTGAGCTGTAACGGGCAGGTGCAGTTTGAGGATCTGTCGCAGCAAGCCACACAGTGGATCTGGGATTTTGGGGATGGCAATACCTCCAGCCTGCGCAATCCTCAGCACACTTATGAGCAAAATGGCACTTACAGCGTACAACTTCAGGCCTTGAACCACCTGGGAGCCACCACTGCTACCAAAACGGCCTACATCACCGTAGAGCGGCCGGCTCCTCCTGCTCCGGCCGACCAACTGGTATGCGGGGCTGAACTGGCCACCCTGCAGGCCGATGCCGGCGAAGGGGTGCTGTACTGGTACGATTCCACCGGAAATTTCCTGGGGGAAGGCCCCCAACTGGAAGTAAATGTACCCACGGGTTCCAGCCGTTTTTTGGCCGAAAAGCGCATACTGGCCCCCATTCAAGCTGCCGGGCCGCCCTCGCCCAGCTTTGGGTCGGGAGGTTTTCACGACAACAGCTCCACCCAGTACCTCATTTTTGATGCACTGGAAGAAATCCAAATCGTTTCGGTACTGGTGCGTTCCAATGTGTTCAAGGACCGGAAAATCATGCTATGGGACGCCAACGACCGCGTTCTCGACAGCGCCATTGTGCGCATCGAAAGCGGGCTGAAACGCATTGAGCTGGACTTCAGGATTCCGGCGGGCAGCGGCTACAAGATAGGCGGTACCCAAATGGGGCTGTACCGCAACAATTCCGGCCCCGAGTATCCGTATGTACTGGAGGATGTACTCTCCATTACGGGCTCCTCGGCTGGCGAAGATTATTACTATTACTTTTACGACTGGGAGGTGCGGGGAGCTCCCTGCATCAGCCTGCAGGTTCCGCTGGAAGTCATCAGCAGTGAGGGCCCCCCTCCGGTGGCAAACTTTGACTACAGCCAGCAAGCCGGCGAACTGGCCTTCACCAACCGCTCATTCCGCGCCCAGAGCTGGCTATGGAATTTTGGGGATGGCTCTACTTCTAATGAACGGGACCCCATTCATCGCTATCAGGAAAACGGGACTTTTGAGGCCAAACTCATTGCCTTTAACGGGCCGGGCTGTACCGATACCATGGTGCAAATGATAAGTGTAAGCGGCGTTACAGACCTTCAGGCCGGTGGATCTCCAGCCGACATCCGGCTCTTTCCCAACCCCGGCAATGGCGACTTCCAGCTGTGGGTGCAGCCCGCGCAGGCAGCCCTGATCCGGCTGCAAATATTCAATGCACTGGGGCAAAGCATCTATGCCACCCAGCCCGAAAAACTGGCAGTTTTTCGCAAGCGCATACAGCTCACAGATGCCCCTGCAGGGACTTATTGGTTGCGAATATCTATAGACGGGCAGCAGTATCACCGCCCATACTTGTTACGCTAAGGGTTGAATTCCTCCATGCAGTTCCTGCTACCCCCCATTACCCTCAGGCTCCGGCCTACCTTTCGCATTGCTCATGGGGCCAGAGATGAACAACACAGCCTGCTTGTAGAGCTGAAAGATGGACCGGATTCCGGCTGGGGAGAAGCCGTGGCCAGTCCCTATTACCAGCTGAGCGTAGCCCGGTGCATACCCAGGGCCCCTTCCGCATTGATGCCAATTGCGGATGGACGGTAGAAGAAACCATCAGGAATGCAGAAATCGTAACTATTCAGCATATACCTGCTGCAAAAAAGGGAGAATACCCCAATAGTTCCTTCATTGAGCATGCATGAAACCTTGTTTTTGTCAACCACCCCCCGGCCCCTCCTTATCCCGCCACGCCGCTCGCTCGGGGCCTAAGGAGGGGAGTTGAAGGTTCGCAGGCGGCTGCGCCGC
>RFHT01000084.1 GCA_003696835.1 Bacteroidota bacterium | reverse complement strand
CCTGCCACCATCTTTTGTCACTTTTGTAGCTGGGGTTTGAATTACCCAAAATAAGTTCCTATTTTTCGTAAAACGTAAACCCAAGCATCATGACCTTTGTAGTAACAGACAACTGCGTGGATTGCAAGTACACCGACTGTGTAACCGTGTGCCCGGTGGATTGTTTTTATGAAAACGATTTACAGCTGGTCATCAATCCGGATGAATGTATTGACTGCTCGGCCTGTGTGCCCGAGTGCCCGGTAGAGGCCATTTACGAGGAATCGGAGCTACCTGAGGAGCTGGCCCACTGGCTGCAGTACAATGCCGATGAAGCCGCCAGGCTGGTGGAAGAGGGGGTGCCCCCTATCACCGAGCAGAAAGACCCCCTGCCTACGGCCGAAGAAAAACGCGCGCGTCTGGGACTCTGAGCCGGCGCTGCCCCTGTGTGCAGCGCCTCTGACAATCAAACCCTATACCCTGGTTTTGACAGCACCCCCAGTGCAAGAAAGCAATTTACCTTTCATTAAAAATGAAGGTAGTGCGAGCGGTGGGGTTGAATAGTTGGCCCGGGTCTCCGCTTTAGCAGGGCTTTGGCCCCTGTCCAGCCCGGATACTTACCCACTTTTAGGTAATGCCCTACCTAATTTTAGGTAATGCCCTTTTTTATTTTCCCAAATATTGGGTATTGGCTTTGCATATCTCTCAGTTTACCTTTGCAGGCGATTGTTATTTATAATTAGTCTAAATAAACAAAACGCCTGTAACACATGAACCATAAATGGATATTGACAAGCCTGCTGGCAGTAGCCGTACTGCTGGCCGCCTGCAAAAAGGACCCCGAACCTCCCCAACCCGGCAAAATCAGCATTGAAGCGGGCAATAGCGCCCCTCTGGAGGGGCCGCGGGGCAGCAATGTGGACATTCCCCTGAGCCTGCTGGCCGAGGATGGCATCCAAAGCCTGGAAGTGCGGGTAAACGGTGGGCCTTCCGAAAGCATAGCCGTCAATAGCGGCGCAACCCAACAGAGCCTCACCTATACCTTCAGCATCCCGCCCAGCACCATCCTAAACACCACCTTTACCCTGGAGTTTGCCCTTACCGACGCCAACTCCATTACCCAAACTCTTTCGGTGGAAATACGCACCAGCCCCCTCATTGAGGAGCCCGAAACCTACGCCTTTGAGCGAAACGGGCAGTCAACGGTTTCCTACACGGGGCAGACCCAGCGCATGGACATGTTGGCCCTCATCAAGCAAAATCTGCTGAGCGAGGCCGACAAGGGCAACCCCATCACGGAGCAGGCCCTGCTGGATGCCTTTGAAAACACCAACGGCAACGGAGGTGGACTGTTTCCCTTCTCCACCACCAAACAGCTGAAAAACAAGACCTTCCAGCCCGACCTGGACGAGCGTTTGTTTGAAGACCTCTTTGCCCGCGCCGCTGCCGCCAGCCTGGCCGCCAGCAGCGGCACCCAGGCAGCAAATGGCACCGCCGGCCTGTTGACCCGCGAAGACAAAGGCAGCACCATACTGGTGGACGAAAACGGAAGAGAATTTACCCAACTCATAGAAAAAGGCCTGATGGGGGCAGTGTTTTACAACCAGATCTTCAACGTGTATCTCTCCGATGCCCGCACCGGCGACGAGGTGGAAAATGTGGCCCTGGTAGAGGACAAAAACTACACCCCCATGGAGCACCACTGGGACGAAGCCTTTGGTTACTGGGGCGTGCCGGTCGATTTTACCTCGCCCTGGCCGCAGGATAGAGCCGACGAAGACCGTTTCTGGGGGCATTATTCCAATGTGGTGGACAATGTGAAAAACGGCAGGCTGGGCACCAACAAAGCCATCATGCATGCCTTCCGCAAGGGTAGAACGGCCATTGTCAACTACGACCTGGACGGGAAAAATGCGCAGAAGGACGTGCTGTACGAGCAACTGGAGCTGGTGGCGGCTGCCGTGGCGGTGCACTACCTCAACCTCGGCCTGAAGTTTCTCAACGAAGGTAAAACCGGTGAAACCTTTCACGTCATGTCGGAGGCCTGGGCCTTCACCAATGCCCTGCGCTACAGCCCGAGGCGCAAGCTGAGCCTCACCCAGATAGCAGAAATCATGGAAAGTGATTTGGGGGCCAATGGCAACTTCTGGAATGTAACCCCTGCTGGGCTGAACAAGGCCAAAAACACCCTGGTGCTGGCCTATCCGGCCCTTGCTGAGGTAAAAGATGACTTATAATAATTCAAAAAAAATGAACAAGATCGCTTCTTATTTTCTCTTATTTTTTGGCCTGATGATGCTGGGGGGCTTGTGGGGCTGCAAAACCGATAGCCCCAAAAAGCCCAACCCCCCGTCCACCAACCTGGCTGAGGCGAGGCTGGAGCTGGCCCGGAATATGGCCAATGGGCTCATTATTCCGGCTTATGAGCAGCTCAGCCAACGCGCCAATGAGCTGGAGGTGGCAGTGGGGGCCTTTACGCGCAACCCGGATGCTGCCAGCTTGCTGGCAGCCCGGGAAGGGCTAAAAGCCGCATGGCTGCAATGGCAGTCGGCTGCCATGTACCTCTTTGGCCCGGCCGAAAATGTGGTGCTGCGCCAGTCGCTGGCCACCTATCCGGCCAATGAAGAGAAAATTGAGCAAAATATTGCCTCCGGTAGTTACATACTGGGCAGCCTGGACAACCAGGCTGCCGTGGGCTTTCCGGCTCTGGACTACCTGCTCAACGGCCTGGGCGATGAGGCCCAGGTGTTGGCGGCCTATACCACCGACAGCCTGGCTGATGGCAGGCGTACCTACCTGCAGGACCTCAGCGCTGAAATATCGGCCAAGGTAAATGCTAGCCTGCAGGGATGGCTGGCCGCCGGTGACAACTATGTGGCGGAGTTTACCGACCCCAGTGCCGGAGGCACCGACCTGGGCAGCGCCCTGGGCCTGCTGGTCAATTCCATAGACCTGCACTTTCAGCGCTTTGTGCGCGATGGTAAGGTGGCCATTCCGGCAGGCATACGCAGCGCCGGCGTGCCCCGTCCCAAAACCATAGAGGCTCGCTATGGCGGCTATGCCGTTGAGCTGCTGCGCGCCAGCCTCCAGGCCTACCACCGCCTCTTTTTGGGTATAGATGCCAACGGGCTGGACGGCATGGGCCTGTACGATTACCTGCTGCTGCTGGAGGCGGAGCAACTGGCCAATGACATGAAAAATCAGTACGAAAGCCTGCAGGCTGCGGCCGAACAGCTGGGCGATTCCATGGAGGAGGAAATCGACCAGCATCCCGAACGATTGGAGGCTTTATTTGTTGATATGCAAAAAATCGTGGTGTGGATAAAGTCGGACATGGCCTCGGTCATGGGTATCACCCTTACGAATCAGGACAATGACGGGGATTGAGGCTATACATAAAGCCCTGCATAAAGCGATACACGCTCAGGTTCCGGTTGCCCCGCTTGCGGTCTTCCGGGCCTTGTTTGGTTTGATCATGCTGGTGAGCATCATCCGCTTTGCGGCCATGGGTTGGATAGAGGAGCTCTACCTGCAGCCTACCTTTTTCTTTCCCTACGAGGGCTTTGAGTGGGTGCGCCCGCCGGGGGCGGCGGGCATGTATGCCCTGTTTGTGCTCATGGGTGTTTCGGCCCTGCTGCTGATGTTGGGCTGGCACTACCGCCTGGCGGCGGTGAGTTTTTTTCTGAGCTTTACCTACGTGGAGCTCATCGACAAGAGCTATTACCTCAACCACTACTACTTCATCAGCCTGGTGGCCCTGCTGCTGATTTTTTTGCCCGCCCATACAGCCTTCTCCCTGGACGCCTGGCGCAGGCCCGCCCTGCGCAGGCAGCGCGTACCTGCCTGGTGCATCAACGCGATCAAGCTGCAGCTGGGCATGGTGTACGTATTTGCCGGTATTGCCAAGCTCAATCCCCACTGGTTGGTGGAAGCCATGCCGCTGAAGCTGTGGCTGCCTGCTCATTCTCATCTGCCCCTGATCGGTGCGGTGCTGGAGTGGGAAATCACGGCTTATGCCTTTAGTTGGGCCGGGGCGCTGTACGACCTGTTTGTGGTGTTTTTTTTGCTGCATGTCCGCAGCAGACCCTGGGCCTATGGTGCTGTGCTGCTGTTTCACTTCACCACGGCCCTGCTGTTTCAGATCGGCATGTTTCCCTACATCATGTGCCTGGCCACCCTCATCTTTTTTTCTCCTGTTTTTCATCAGCGCATCATAGATGCCACAGGCCGCCTGCTGAGCCTACCGGCCAGCCTGCTGAAAAAGCCGCAGGCCGGGCATGCGACAGGGCTACGCCTGCCCGCATGGGCAGGCAGGGTGCAGCACTACGGGCTGGCCGCCTTTTTCGTGCTGTTTTTTGCCCTGCAACTGCTGTTGCCTTTTCGATACCTGCTTTACGAGGGGCCCCTCTTCTGGACGGAGCAGGGCTACCGCTTCTCCTGGCGTGTCATGCTGATGGAAAAGGCCGGTTTTGCCAATTTCCAGGTGTACGACTCCCGCACCGGCCGCTCTGAACAGGTAGCCAATTATACATACCTCACCCCCGTGCAGGAAAAAATGATGAGCACCCAGCCCGACATGATGCTGCAATTTGCCCAATACCTCAAACAAGTATATGAACAAAAGGGCTTTTCACAACCCCAAATAAGGGTGGAGAGCTACGTAAGCCTGAATGGGCGGCGGAGCCGCCCCTACGTCAGGCCCAATGTGAACCTGCTGGACATTCGCCCCGGGCAGGAGCGAATGAACTGGTTGATGCCTTATGATGATGTAACGACAAAATTGACGGCCCATGAATAAGTTGATGCTAGCCTGCTGTGTGGTACTGACGGCCGGTGTGCTGGCCCTGCCAGCCCAAACCTTTCGCATTTATGGCAAGGTGATGGCTGAAGGCAGTGGTGAAGCCCTGGACAGCGTACAGATTTTTATTCCCAACACCCCTTTTCAAACTCAAAGCAATGCAAAGGGCCTTTTTCAGTTGAAAGGTGTGCCGACGGGCACCTATGAAATCGTGGCCTTTTACCTGGGCTTTCAGGTAAAAACCCAACCCTTCACCCTGGAGCAGCAGGATGTGCAGCTGGAAATACACCTGCCGCTGAAGCTGTACGAGCTGGAGGAGGTACGCATTACCGAGGAAAAAGGCAGCTTTGGTATGGCTCGCCTCAACGCGGTGGAAGGCACGGCTATTTACGCAGCTAAAAAGAATGAGGTGGTGCTGATGGACCAGCTTACAGCCAACCTGGCGGCCAATACCAGCCGGCAGATTTATGCGCGTGTGGCGGGCCTCAATATTTGGGAAAGCGACGGGGCCGGCGTACAGCTGGGTATAGGCGGGCGCGGTCTGAGCCCCAACCGCAACGCCAATTTCAACACCCGCCAGAATGGCTACGACATCAGTGCCGACGCTTTGGGCTATCCGGAGAGCTATTACACCCCGCCGGCAGAAGCCCTGGACCGCATCGAAATTGTGCGGGGGGCGGCTTCCCTGCAGTATGGCACCCAGTTTGGCGGCATGCTCAACTTTCATTTCAAAACCGGCCCGCAGGACAAAAAGCTGGCCATTACCACCCGCCAGAGTGTAGGTTCTTTCGGGCTGTTTACCTCCTTCAACAGCCTGGGGGGCACAGTGGGCAAGCTCAATTACTATACCTTTTATCAGTACAAAAGGAGCCGGGGCTGGCGGCCCAACTCTGGCCTGGAGCAGCACACGGCCTACTCCGCTTTGCGCTACCAGCTCAGTCCCCGGATTTCCATTCGGGGCGAGTACACCCACACTCAGTACCTGGCCCAGCAGCCCGGCGGCCTCACCGACGCCCAGTTTGCCGAAAACCCCCGGCAGTCGCAGAGGGAACGCAACTGGTTTCGTGTGGACTGGAACCTTTTTGCCCTGACCACCGATGTGCAGCTTTCGGCTGCCACCAAGCTCAACAACCGAAGCTTTGCCCTGCTGGCGGGCAGGGACGCCCTGGGCAACCTGGAGCGCATCAACCTCATGGACTTTGGCGGGCCGCGCGACCTGCTCATGGACCGCTACCGCAACTGGGGCAACGAATTGCGCTTCATGCACCGCTACAACACCCTGGGCAACCCCTCGGTGCTGCTGCTGGGCAGCCGCTACTACCAGGGCTTTACCCACCGGCAGCAGGGCCTGGGCAGCGATGGCAAGGGACCGGATTTTTTCTACCTGCATCCGGAGCGCCTGGAGGGCTCCGACTTTGAACTACCCAGCCGCAACCTCTCCTTTTTTGCCGAAAATGTCTTTCACCTCAGTCCCCGATTCAGCCTCACGCCCGGCCTGCGCATGGAGTACATCCAAACCCAGGCACGGGGCTACTACACCCAGCGCGTGGAGGACCTGGCGGGCAATGTGCTGGTGGATGAGCAGATTGAGGAGGAAAAATCGCATACCCGCTCTTTTCTCTTCGGCGGTCTGGGCCTGAGCTACAAGCCCGGCAAGCAGTGGGAGTATTACGCCAATATTTCCCAGAACTACCGCGCCATCAACTTCAACGACATACGGGTAAATGTGGGCAGCCTGGTGGTGGATCCCAACCTCCGGGACGAGCGGGGCTTCAATGCCGACCTGGGCCTGAGGGGGGAGATCAGCGGCTTGCTCAATGTGGATGTGAGCTTGTTTTACCTTTCTTATCGCGACCGCATCGGCACTGTGCTGAAGAAGGAACCCAATCCCCGCTTCAACAATCTGGTGGATCGCCTCATCCGCTACCGCACCAATGTGGCCGATGCCCGCATTGCCGGCCTGGAATCCTACGTGGAGTTCAACCCCCTGAAGCTGCTGTTGCCAGCCCAGAGCGAGCTAAGTGCCTCGGTATTTGTGAACCTGGCCCTCATACACGCCCGCTACCTGCGGGCGGAGTCTGCTGCGGTGGAAGGCAATGCCGTGGAGCTGGTGCCTCCCTTCAACCTCAAAACGGGCCTCAACCTGAGCTGGAAGGAGTTGAAGGCCAGCTTTCAGTATGCCTATGTGGCCCGGCACTACACCGATGCCACCAACGCCCTGCGCACCCCTACGGCTGTGGAGGGCATCATTCCGGCCTACCAGGTGATGGACCTTTCGCTGCAGTACCGGCTGGGGCGTGTTCAGTTGGAAACGGGGGTGAACAACCTGGCCAATGCCCTGTACTTTACCCGCAGGGCTTCGGGCTATCCCGGCCCGGGGATTATCCCCTCCGACGGCAGGAGCTACTATTTCAGTGTGCAGTTGGAGTTCTAGATCGTGTTTGAAAAATAGGTTTCCTCTGGCAAACTCAATTTTCAATTGTTGTTTTTTGTCTGCATGGATCGATTTTTATCTATAGAACCCGGATAGTGATATTTTTCGGGCACAGCCTAAAAACTATCCCAACTTTTTTCTGGGGAGATGCTGATTATGAGTGGCTTACAGCATTATCCGTTATTAACGGTTAATAACGGCTTTCAACGATTCCCAACGATTTTCCCCAACTTCCCCAGATGGCGCCCGGCGCCGGAGAGGTGAGCAAATGGTGCAAAATCGACCATTTTGGCCAAAATTATCCCAACTTTTTCCTGGGGGAGTGT
>RFHT01000083.1 GCA_003696835.1 Bacteroidota bacterium | reverse complement strand
CTGTGCTTGCCGGTGAGAATCACCGCCCGCGAAGGCGCACAAATGGAATTGGTCACGCAGGCATTGGTAAAGAGCATGCCCTCACGGGCAATGCGGTCGATGTTGGGCGTTTGGGTCAGATGGGTAGAATAGGCACTGATGGCCTGGTAGGCGTGGTCGTCCGACATGATGAAGAGAATATTGGGGCGCTGCTTCTCTTCAGGCTGCGGCTGGCAGGCAGCGAGTAAACAGCATGCGACCAGCAGGCATAAAAAGACAGGTTTTACATTCATGGTTTGGAGCTTGAGGTGGAAAAATTTCAGACCTTACAATTGCGGTCCTCCACATACTGAAGAACGTACAGCATAATAAACTTTTTCCTGCTTTTGGCCCAAAACAATCGCTTGCATTGCGCCTTTCCAACTTTGGCTGTACCTTTATGAAATTAAACACACAACCACCATGCACCTGCTTGCCCTGAACTGCGGCAGTTCTTCCATCAAAGCCGATGTCATAACGCCCGAAAACGGGAAGCGCCTGCTACAAATGCGGGTCAGCCGCGTCAAAGAAGCCCAGCCCCTGTTGTGGTTTTCCGATGCCGAAGCCCTTACTCCCTGTCCCGTTTCTGGTCATGAGGCAGTGCTGGAATATGCGCTGACTGCCCTCAAAGAAAAAACCGTCCAGCTTGCCCTGGGGGGCATTGTGCATCGCGTGGTGCATGGCGGCAGCCGCTTTGCAGAAGCTACGCTCATAAACCCGGCCGTGGAGGCAGCCATAGCAGAGCTGGCGCCCCTGGCCCCCCTGCACAACCCCGTCAACCTGCTGGGCATACAGGCTGCCCGTCAGATATGGCCTGAGCCGCCGCATGTGGCCGTATTTGACACCGCCTTTCACGCCACCCTGCCCCGCCGGGCCAAAACCTATGCCCTGCCCCGCGAGCTGTGCGAGCGCCACGGCCTGCGGCGCTACGGCTTCCACGGTACCAGCCACCGCTTTGTGGCCGGGCGCGCCGCCCAATACCTGGGCTTCCCCCTGCGGGAACTGCGCATCCTTAGCTGCCACCTGGGCAGCGGAGCCAGCGTATGCGCCATAGAGTATGGCCGCTCGGTAGAAACCTCTATGGGGATGACGCCCCTCGAAGGCCTGGTGATGGGCACCCGCCCTGGCGACCTCGACCCTGGCATACTGCTGCGCCTCATGCGGGAGGAAGGCTGGGACGCCGACCGTCTCGACCAGTTGCTCAACCAGCAAAGCGGCCTCCTGGGCCTGGCCGGCGATAACGACATGCGCGACCTGCAGGAGCTGGCTGCCAACGGAGACGAAGGCGCCCGCATGGCCATACAGGTCTTTGCCCACCGCCTGCGCAAATACATAGGCGCCTATGCAGCCGTTATGGGCGGAGCCGACGCCATCGTATTTACCGGAGGCATAGGCGAAAACAGTGCCGTGATACGCGAGCGCGTGGCCCAGCGCCTGGGCTTCCTGGGCGCACGCCTGGACGAAGAAGCCAACCGCGACGCCCGCCTGGAAAACAGCCGGCCCGTTATCGACATCTCCACCCCCAACAGCCGATGCAAGCTGTTGGTGGTGGCCACCGATGAACAGTACGAAATGGCCCGCCAGGCTGCGTTTGTCATCCGGCAACACTTTGCCGTCAAACACCCGCCCCGGCAAATTCCCGTGGCCATTTCGGCCCGGCACGTCCACCTGCGCCAGGAAACCATTGAAAAGCTGTTTGGAAAAGGGCACCAGCTCAGCGTGCACAAGTGGCTTTCTCAGCCCGGGCAGTTTGCCGCCAAAGAACGCCTCACCCTGGTGGGGCCCAAAGACCAGATAGAAGGTGTGCGCGTGCTGGGGCCGCCGCGACAGGTAGATCAGGTGGAAATCTCCCGCACCGATGAATTCTTCCTGGGCATAGATGCCCCCGTTCGTGCCTCTGGACAAGTGGAAAATACCCCTGGCATACGGCTGGTGGGGCCCGCTGGCAGTGTAGAACTGCCCCAGGGCGTCATTTGCGCCTGGCGCCACATTCACATGACCCCCGAAGACGCCGAAGCTTTTGGCGTGCAAGACCGCGACATTGTAGAAGTGCGCATCAACACCCCCGAGCGTAGCCTCACCTTCGGCAATGTGCTCATTCGCGTCAAACCCACCTACAAACTCGAAATGCACATAGATACCGACGAAGCCAATGCCGCCGAACTCTCCCCCGGTGCCAAAGGGGTGCTCATTCCCACCGAAAGCACCGGCAGCCTGCTCAGAAAGGTACAAACCTGAGCAGCTTTTACCTTCCTTACTTACACCCCCTTTGCATTAAAACAGCAGTTTGGGCCTTTCAATGCCTTTTTTCGCTGGTTCGCCAGCTACGCATTCTCCCCCTCGTTTATTTTAACTAATATGAAGTTTATTTCAGCATATATATGACAGCTGTATCAACAGATTTTACAGGCTGCTAACACAACCCATAGCATAAGTAAGTGGTGGTTTGCATGAAAGTCATGTGCCCGGAAGTACAGATTGTCTAAAAAAATAGGGTACTTTTTGGATATTTTTATATGTAAGCTTTTTTGTTATAGTTTCTGGATATAGGTTATTGAAAAGCTTCGAATATGAAAGTGATTTTTGTCATTTTTCCATCAATTTTATTTTGGTTATTTAGCTAATATGTTGACTAATAGATAAATAAAACTATTTGTAAAAAAATAGTCAAACTTATTGGTAAAAAAAGTATTTTATTGATAATTTTACAAAGTCGTGAATTTGTTTCATATT
>RFHT01000633.1 GCA_003696835.1 Bacteroidota bacterium | reverse complement strand
CTGAGCGAGCGGCATGGCGGGATAAGGAGGGGCCGGGGGGTGGTTGACAAAAACAAAGTTTCATGTATGCATGCTCAATGAAGGCACTATTGGGGTATTTCCCCTTTTTTGCAGCAGTATATGCTGAATAGATACTCTAAAGCAAATATACTAATTTATGCCAAAGCTCACAGAATTCGTATCTTTCTGCCTGAGACCACCGCCAACTATCTCTGATGGACTTTGCCAGCATTTTTCAAGCAATTCGGCGGCTCATTGCCCAGGATGAGCTGGAAGTCGCCATACGCAGGCTGCTGGCCCTCTTTGAGGGCAGCCGTGGGCTGGATGAAATCATCATTCAGTCGGCGCGGTACAATGAGCTCAAGCGCCAAATGCAACAAATGCAGCTCGGCCGCAGGGAGGCCTGGGTAGAAAAAAACAAAATTCGCCTGGCTCTGCTGGAACTGTTGCGCGAAGCGGAAAAAGGCCGGTTCGATGACTGGCAACCTGCCCTGCAGGCCAGTCAGCCTGCTATGGACCGCATGGCTGACATGATGCAGGCATGGCCGCCCGACCTACCCGTATTTTCCCGCAAAGAAATAGAGCAGGTACTGGAAATGGCCATCAATCAAGGCGCCCGTCTGTACAATGCAGGCGAGCAACTGGCTTGTGCCCTGGTGTATGAATATGCTGCCCGTAGCCTGCAGGACAACATCGCCCTGCCCACCGCTGCGACCCTGGCCGACGAAATACGCAGTGGCTTGCTGCCCCTCCTGCTGAGGCAGGAAGGAGAAAAAGAGGAGCTGCTCCTGGCCCCTCCAAAGTGGGAACTGCAGTGGGCACTCACCTTTGGGCAACAACTGCGGCCCGACAATGCCCCGCGCATCGCCTGGGAATTTCGCCTCTGTTTCGACAAAATCATGCGGTACTTTTATGGCTGCGATCTCAGTAGCCAGTTGGTTGCAGAAGGTCAGCCGGCAGAAAGCAGCCTGAAAGAATGGCGAATGACGGCCCGCCAAATTTACCAGCTCTCTCTCAACTCGCTTGATCTGAACAATCCGGGCATTTATACGGTAGAATACCTCTTGTTGGCGGGGGTGCGCTATATGCTTCCACGGCTCGGGAGTAGCAGCCTGCTGCTTGAGCATCTGCGACAGCTTTTGGGTGAGCCCGGGGAGCTGCTGCGCGCCGGGCCCTTTGAGAACAGCTGGAAACTGTTCTTTTTGACGGGCAGCTTGCAGACTCGTACTTGATAGCCTTGCCGCTTATCCCATTTCGGCGTATCATTGCAGTCCAAAACAACAGGCATTCATGGACTACAATCGCAGGCAGCTTTCCGACGAGTTTTTAACAGAATTGTATAAAGATTTGCTCTTTCCCCGCATGGTGGAGGAGAAAATGCTCATCCTCTTGCGGCAGGGGCGCATCAGCAAATGGTTTTCGGGCATCGGGCAGGAAGCCATAGCCGTGGGCATTACCAAAGCCCTATCGGCCCAGGACTACCTGCTGCCCCTTCACCGCAACCTGGGCGTGTTTACCAGCAGGGGCGTACCCCTCAAGCAGCTGATTTGCCAGTGGCTGGGTAAGCCTGAGGGCTTTACCCGGGGGCGAGACCGTTCCTTTCACTTCGGCCTTCCGGAGCAGCGCATCATTGGCATGATCTCCCACCTGGGGGCCATGCTGCCCGTGGCCGATGGCCTGGCCCTTGCGGCCAAATTGGAAGGAGCCGACTTTTTGGCCGTGCCCTTCTCCGGCGACGGCGGCACCTCCGAGGGCGACTTCCACGAAGCCCTCAATCTGGCTTCGGTTTGGGACCTGCCCGTGCTATTTGTGGTGGAGAACAATGGCTATGGCCTTTCCACCCCGGGCAGGGAGCAGTTTCGCTGCGAACGCCTCTCCGACCGTGCACACGGCTATGGCATGCAGGGCTATACCATAGACGGCAACAACGTACTGGAAGTATATCAGGTAGTATCGGAAATTGCGGCACAGATGCGGCAGAACCCCAAACCCGTGCTGCTGGAGTGCATGACCTTTCGCATGCGCGGGCACGAGGAAGCTTCCGGCACCAAATACGTCCCCCCGGAATTGTTTGAGCAATGGAAAAAGAAAGACCCCATCAGCAACTTCGAGGCTTTTTTGTTGCAGGAAGGGGTGCTCAGCCAAAACCAAATAGGCGATATACGGGCCACCACCAAAGCCACCATCAACCACGCAGTGGAAGAGGCCTTCGCTGCGCCGGAGCTCAGCCCTTCAGTAGAGCAGGAATTGCAGGATGTATATGCCCCGGCCGGCTTTGAGCCGGTGGCAGCCGATGTGTCCCAAAGCCGGGAAATGCGCTTTGTAGATGCCATCAGCGAAGGGCTGGATGCCAGCATGCAACGGCATGAAAACCTGGTGCTCATGGGCCAGGATATAGCCGAATATGGGGGCGTATTCAAAATAACGCAGGGTTTTGTGGAGCGCTATGGCAAGGAGCGGGTGCGCAATACTCCCCTGTGTGAGTCGGCCATCATCGGGGCTGCCATGGGCTTGTCGCTGGCTGGTAAAAAAGCTATGGTGGAAATGCAGTTTGCCGATTTTGTGAGCTGCGGCTTCAACCAGATTGTGAACAACCTGGCCAAAACCCACTACCGCTGGGGCCATGCACCAGATGTGGTCATCCGCATGCCCACAGGGGGTGGGGTAGGGGCCGGCCCTTTCCACTCCCAGTCAAATGAAGCCTGGTTTGCCCAGGTGCCTGGCCTCAAGGTAGTGTATCCTTCCAATCCCGCCGATGCCAAGGGCCTGCTCATCAGCGCCCTGGACGACCCCAACCCCGTACTCTATTTTGAGCACAAGCTGCTGTACCGAAGTGTGAACGGGCAGGTACCCGCAGGCTATTATCACACCCCCATCGGGCAGGCACAGATTGTGCAGCAAGGCTCCGACCTCAGCATCATCACCTATGGCATGGGCGTACACTGGGCACAGCAGATGCTTGGCAGTTTTCCGCAGGCTGCTGTGGAAATTGTGGACCTGCGCAGCCTCATCCCCTGGGACCGCGAAGCGGTCTTTGCCTCGGTGCGCAAAACTGGCAAATGCCTGGTGCTGTATGAAGCCACCTATACAGCCGCTTTTGGGGCCGAAATAGCCGCATCGGTGGCCAGCCACTGCTTTGAGTGGCTGGATGGCCCCGTGCAGCGGGTGGGCTCCCTGGATACTCCTGTGCCCTTTCATCCCAAACTGGAGGCCCAGTTTTTGGCCCAGTCGCGGCTGGCAGCTGCCATAGAAGAACTACTGGCCTATTGAGTTGGCCATAGCCAGCTAAAGCTTGCCCTTTGCTTCTCTATTATGCGGGGGATCAGGAGTGCACTCCCTACATGTCCAGCAGCCGGTCCAGGGCTGCTTCTACTTCCTTGCGGCTGGGGAGCTTGGCCACGTTCATGGCCAGTTTGCCTTGCTTGTCAAAGATGAGGTAATGGGGCGGGCCCTGTATGCCGTATCGCTGCGCCAGAGGAGAACGCCCCCCCAGGGCCAGACGCAGGTTGCTGGCACCTGCCAGCCCGTTTTTGCCGAGAGTTTTCTGCCACTCGGCCTCGCTGGCCTCCATGCTCACCAATATCACTTCTATGGGGGCCTGGCTGTAATGTTTGGCCACCTTGCGGGCCAGCAAAACCTCCCGCACAGAAGGTAGCTTGCTGCTGTCCCAGAAATACACCAGCGTCACCTTTCCCACTTGCTGTTCGAGCAAATGATCAAACAACTGCGCCATCAGCCGGTCGTGATAATAGGGGTCCGAAGCCTGGCGGTTAAAGTTGGAAAACTGCTGCTCCAGCGGCATGCGGCGGGCCAGGTCCGCTTCAATAGCAGCTTCCAGCGGGGTAGCTTTGAGCACATTGTAAGCTTCCCAGAACCGGGCATCATAGGGCACCCGCAACAGCTCCTCCCGTCCTGGTTCCCTGCCCTTAAACTTCTGGAAGCCCCCGGGAACAATTTCATTGGTCATGATCTCCACATGGTGGGCATGCCCGCTTCGGTCCACTTCCCGGCCCAGCGAGTCCCGTCTGATGCTTTGGTTTTCCCCCTCATTGGTGAGGTGGCTGAGGTAGTAGCGGTTGCCGTACTTTTTGTAATTGAGGCTGTAGTGCTCCTTGCGCCAGTATTTCAGCCCCTGGGTGTTGAGGTAGGTGTAGCGCCTTTCGTCCACCTTTACAAAAGCCAGGTCGGCAGCCGAAATGTAAAGCTCGCATTCGTAATTTCTTCCCTTGCACTCCACCACATACACCAGTTGGTCGTCAAAGTAGGTGGTGTCGGTGTAGGCAAAGGTGTAGCGGCTGTCGGTGGTCAGACGCAGCAGCCGGCTTTTGTAGCTCACCAGGTCGTGCTGCAGGCTGGAATACAGGGCTATGGGCAAATGGCGGTTGCCGGTACCCGCATCCGTAAAATCAAAACTCCGGCGCAGTTGCCGCACCTTCAGTTGCAGCTTGTCAGCCGGTTTTTTGCGCAGCCGCTTATGGCCCTTTGCATCCAGTATATCCACCGCCGCTTCTATGAGGCGGCCGTAGGTATCACCCTCCCGGCAGTAATGCCGGTAAAAAGTGCGAAGCAGGTAAGGCCTGTCGGGGTAATTTTGAGCAATGCGTTTAAAAGCTTCAGCCACCAGCTGGGCGGCCGTCAGGTCAGTGGAGTAAATCATCACATCTTCCAGCGTATAGGGGCGCTGGCGCAGGCGAATCAGCAGGTACTCCCCTGTGCCCAACTGCGAAAGCGGAATGCGGTAATTGTGATAGCCTATGCTGGATACCCGTAGGTGGTTACGACTGTTGAGCAGGGAAGCAGGAACACTCAACTCAAATTCCCCTTCTGCATTAGACACAGCTCCATACGCCTGGTTTTCCAGCCGCAGGGTACCATAAGCCACCGGTGTTGAGGTGCTGTCGTCCAGCAATTTGCCGCGTAGCTGTACGAGCTGCCCGTAAAAAATATGGGGAATAACCAGGATGAGCAACACCAGCAGGGATTTCATAGGCAACCAGTTTTGTGCGTAATGTGGGCGTATTATGATTAGTCGAAAAAATGCCCGAAAGGTTGCATCAACAAATAATAATTCCTATTTTTAGCCTATCTGAATAATACAGGCTCACCTTGATGTTTTTATTGCTCACCTTTTTTCTTTGAAGCTCACCTTCATGATGTAGCTGCTTTTGTTAGCAGCCAGTTTCTCCATTCTATTCTCAGGCGGCGCGCCGGAAACCGATCCCGGGGCAAGGGCATGCCCCCTGTGCCGCTGTGTTTCTCCCAACATGTATATTCACCTTTTTAACCCTAATTAATATGAAAAGCTTCAAAGTTTTAGTTCCGCTCTGTGTTATGCTGCTGTTTGCACTCTCGTGCCAGCAGGACCTGGCACCGGAGTTTGAGCAATCCGGCAACCTCAAAAGCAACGACCTGCCCTCAGCGGCTGTGGCCAGCGTGGAAGACATGGATGCCCAGATGCTGGCTTTGCTCGATGGCGTAAATGCCTTTCTGGAAAGCGAAGGGGAGGACTACCGCGCGGTGATGGCAGAATACATGACGGCTGCACAGGGCAGCGAGGAAGCCGGGCGCACGGTTTTTTTCAACAATGTGGGCAACAAGCAACTCACGGCCGACTTCGTGCCCTTTGACGCCCGCAGGTCGGGCTGGAGCGGGAGTGTAAGTGGCGCCGACGACGACATCACCTATGCCGTGGACCAGGTGGATGCCGCCACCCCCAATGGCGTATCCGGTGCGGCTACCACTGCCGCCATCGACCGGGCCATGACCACCTGGGACAATGCCAACTGCTCCGATTTGCCCATCGTCAAAAACCCCGACTTCGGCATCGACATGGGCTTGGTGGCCTTTCTGAATGGCCTGGGAGGAGCCTCTCCCTTTATCCTGGCCGACATCATGCATGCTGGCTGGACCGACATCGACTTTTCCGGAGGCATCATCGGGGTCACCTATACCTTTATCTTCATTGATGGAGGAGGCAATCCCACCGACATCGACAACAATGGGAAACTCGATGTGGCCTTCCGCGAAATTTATTATGACCCCAGCTTTTCCTGGGCCATCAACGGCAACATTGATGTGGAAACGGTAGCCCTGCATGAGGCAGGCCACGGCCTGAGCCAGGCCCATTTTGGCAAACTTCACCGCACCGATGCCAACGGCTTGTTCCATTTCTCGCCCAGGGCCGTGATGAATGCCGGCTATACGGGCCCACAGCAAAGCCTGGCTGGTACCGACAATGCGGGCCACTGCAGCCTGTGGGGAAGCTGGCCCCAAAACTAAGCTTGCCTGAACACACAAGTGCTACACGCAAGTATGCTGCCTCATCTTGCCCGGCCGGGCAGGGTGGGGCAGCGCTTGTTAGCTCCCTATCCCCGCTTCAAAAAACCGGTAGCCAACACGATTAATCCACCCCCCAGCCAGGTATTCCAGCCCAGGGGCTCATGAAACCACAAAGTGCTGAACAACAACGCACTGATGATTTCCACATACGCCAGAATGGAAACGGTAGAGGCCTTGAGATGCCGCAGGGCAAAAAAGAAAAGATTGAACCCCAAAATCCCCAGAAAGATGGCATGAGAGCTGGCCAGCAAGGTATCCGACAGCGAAATGACCGGCCGGTTGAGCAAAATGAAGGGCAAAAAAACCAGGCTTCCCAGCAGGTTTTGGTAAAAAATGATTTCGGTGCGGCTGTAATTGGTGGATTCTTTTTTAAAAATAACCACATTGATGGCATGCATCAGGGCAGTAGCCAGTGCTGCCGACATGCCGATGAAATCGCGGTTTTCAAAAGAAAATGGCTGGTGGGCATACACCAGCACAATGCCCCCAAAAGCCATGAACAGCAGCAAGATATTTCTGCGAAGAATGCGCTCTTTGAGGAAAAGTGCACTCATCAGGCTCACGAAAATGGGCCAGCTAAACGTAATGATGACGGCATTGCCGATGGAGGTATAAATGTAGGCGGTAAAGAAAAAATACATGCGGGCGGCATTGAGCAGAGAGGCCAGCAGCATGAGGCGGTAATTGCCCCGGAAAAAGGGAATGGCCTGCCGCCACATCCACAAGGCCAGAATGAGGCTGGGCACCACACTGCGCACAAAGCCCAGGGAGGTGGCCGGCGCCTGCATGTACTTGATAAACACCCCACTGGAGCCCGCCATCATGGCAGCCAGTAGGATGGCCAGGTAAGGTTGTTCCCCTTTGAGAGAGAGTTTATTGGGAGCTTCCAAAATATTCAACTATGCCTTTGTGATGGTGACAACTCCATACGCCCAGGCTACCGTCCGGGCGCAGGTGCAGGCCTGCGCCTGCACTAAAATCGCTGCGCCGGGGAACAAACTCCCGCCGCATCACCTTGACGAGCCGCTCACTTTCGGCAAGGCCGGCCTGCAGCCTGAGCTCAAACACATCCATGAGGTGGCGGCCCTCTTCCCGGGCAAAGCCCACCAGCCACAAGCGGCCATCTGCTCCCGGCAGCAGGTTGAGGTTCTGGTAGCTGGCATAGGCCGTGTCACTCCATGCGTCGCGGCGGGCCTGCCCGAGCTTCCAGCTTGTTCTGAGCGAAAAACGACAGTGCGGGTCTTCCGGCGCCACTCCATTGGAAAGATACACATCCAGGCTGGCGCTGTGCCAGCTGCCCACCACCAGTACAAAAGTATCTGAAACGGCCGCCAGCGCCACTGCCCCGGCGGTGGCGCGCTCGTACTCGCCCGTCCGCCTGATGCGGTGAACGGGCTGCAGCCAGCCTCCTGTACCGCTTCCCGTTTTACAAATCAACACCTCAGAACGGGTGCGCAAATGGTTGTCCTCTATGCCCACAGCCAGGTAATGGCCCCAGCGCTGTATGCCCCCCGCATGCCGCAGGGGAGCACCCCCCAGCATACTTACCCCCACTAGCTTGCCCCTGTTGAGGTCGGCTTCAATGCAGTAAGCCACCGAATCTGAGCTGGCAGAGAGGGTGAGAAAACGCCCGGAAGTATCGGATTGGATCCCCTGAAAATGCCCCCCGGCAGGCAAACGATACCTGCCCCTTCTGAAGCGAAACACCTTCGGATATCCCGGGGAAATAGCTGCCAGCTGAGCCAGTATGTCGCTTGGCGGCTGACCAGGCCGGGGGGAGGCTTGTGCATGCACCTCTGTTGTGCTTGCCCCCGAAACCACCATCAGTACCAGCAAATAAATGAAATACTTCATGGCCTGTCGTTTAAAGCCCGAAGGTACTATTTCTCAGGAGATATTGGCGGTATGAGCAGACCTTTGTGCACGAATAT
>RFHT01000632.1 GCA_003696835.1 Bacteroidota bacterium | reverse complement strand
GAACCTTTGGTTTTGGATTCCGGGTGGCCCGGAGCAGAGATGCGGCGCAGTTTTTGAGGTAACATTTTCCAATAGGTTCTTTTTTCATCTATCCAGCCTTCATTTTCACATTTCCCATGTATGAGACGATTTTTTCTCATTAGCTTTCTCCTTGGCGTACTTGTCATTGTCATGAGCCTGGTGCTACATTTTACTTTTCCCCTGAAAGCCCACGAATTGCCGGCAGGCTTTTCCAGCCCGGTGCTGGCTTTTGAGTTTGCTCAAACTGAGGCAGAAGTCCAGGCCTTGTTTGGGCCGGAAGACAGCCCCCTGCGGGAAGAAATGATAAAAAAAATGAACCGGGGCAATCTGTACGACTATATATTTATTCCGCTATACGGCCTGTTTCTTTTCTTTTTTGGCATGGACGCCTCCAAGTATTCGGGCAATAAACTGTTTTTTGGTGCTTCGGTACTGGCTGTGGTGGTAATGATAGGCGATGTGGTAGAAAATGTCCTGCTGATGAGCATCACGACACAAATGGATATGATTTCTTTTCAGCCCAGCCTGAACAACCTGCACCTCTTTACCTGGATAAAATGGGGCGGGCTTTCGGTGGTATTTGGCATATTGGGCCTGTACCTGTTGCGTTCTGCCTTGTACACCTGGCAGCAGTTGATGGGGTGGGTGGGGCTGCTCATGCTCCCGCTGGCTATTTTGGCCATGTTCATACGTCCCTTGGTAGAGATATACACCCTCATGGTGGCTTTTATGTTTTTATTGCTGTTTGCTTATTCGGTGTGGTGGAGGGTCAGAAAGTGAATAAATTCTCCTTTTGTCATTCAATAAACAATCCGGTTGGGAAAAAACTTCGTAGTTATGCAGGCATACAGTTAGCCTCTACTATGTATTATGCGTTTGAGCATTGTCATTCCCACTCTGAACGAAAGCCTTCATATTGCCCAGCTCATTTCCTACCTTCGAACTTGCGGCAAAGGTGATATAGCCGAAATCATTGTGGCCGACGGCGGCAGCCGGGACGGCACCTGCCTGCTGGCCCGGCAGGCAGGTGCTCATGCCTTTGTGTGTGCACAGCCGGGCCGCGCTGCCCAGATGAATGCCGGTGCCCGCCTGGCCACCGGCGATATATTGTACTTTGTGCATGCCGATACCCGTCCACCGGCCAGCTTCGTAGCAGACATTCACGGGGCCTGGGCGCAGGGATACCGCCTGGGCTGTTACCGCTTTGCTTTCGATTCGGACCGCCTGCTGCTGAAACTCAACGCCTATTTTACCCGTTTTGATCAGCTTTGTTTTCGGGGGGGAGACCAAAGCCTGTTTGTATGCAGGCAGCTGTTTGAAGCCCTTAATGGCTACGACGAGTCCTATTGTATCATGGAGGAGTACGATTTTTTGCGGCGGGCACGGCAGCAGGCCAAATTTGTGATCATGCCCAAGGAGGTGCTGGTTTCAGCCCGCAAATACGACTGCAACAGTTACCTGCGCGTCAATTTTGCCAATTTTGTGGTCTTCACCATGTTCAGGCTGGGTTTTTCGCCCCCAAAACTGCGGCAAACGTATTACCGCTTGCTGAGGCACCCTAAAAGTGTTTCATAAAAATGAAATAGCACTGCTTTATTTCTGAAAATGTCATTCAAAATATTCAAATGCATCAATGATGTCGAGGTAAACCCCATCAAAACCTGCATCCAGTATTTTTTTTAAATATGAACCTTCAGTTCCATAAATGATTTTCTTCCAGGCCTGATCCCAGTATTTTACTTTATAATTGCCAGGCCAGTCAGGGTTTTCCCGTTCCAGCCAGGATGGTTTTTGGCTATCCCAACTGCTGCTCCAATAGTAGCGGTAATTTTCAGCTTCTCCGATAGACATATAGGAAATAAGCAGGCGACTTCCTCCATTTGCCTTTTGTTTGAGTTGGGCAATTTCTTCGGCAGTAAAGGCCAACTGGTTTTGAAAAAACAAATCCATGATCAACAAGTCGTAGTTCGTAGCCCTAAGAGCTTGTATAAACGCTGCTTTGGAAGCAAACTGTTCGGGATTGATGAGGTATAGAAAGTTTTTTACTTCTGAGAGCGTCCTTATGTTTTGGTCATTTTCTCCGAAAATGGGGGTAGGGTAAGTGGGAATATGGTCCAGCTCCCGATGGTCAGCTGCGAAACTAACATATCCCTGGGCATGATTTTTAGCATAGGAATCGTCCATTTTGTCATGGGAAACGCAATAATCGGTTACCAGGATGGTGTTCCCATTGCTATGAGAAAGCTTGAGAAAGCTTTGCAGGTAGGTACGCTCTTTTGAAGGAGTGGCCTGGTTATCTTTATTGTATCCATAAAACAAATCTTCTTGGCCATTGCCATCTATGGCCTTAAGGTAATTCATATCCGGAGGTCCTCCTTCTTCTCCTGTGCTGCTGACGAGCTCTGCCCCATTTTGAGGGATGATGAAAAAGCCTGGTTTTGCCGCTTTGGCATACTGGCTTATTTCCTCAACAAATTCCCGCATCTCCTGCTTGTAGTCTATAGGGGCAGGGGCAATGGTGTCCTTATTTTTACAGGCACTGGGCAAGAGTAATGCGCATACTAAGGCAAACAACATGATTTTCCTCATGCTTCCTGTATGTAAATAATGATTGCTGAACGCTTATTTGAAAAATATCGCCCTGTTTACAAGTAGGGGAGTACCAATCCCTCACACCAGCTTCAGCAAAAAGCGCACAATTTTGTTTACCTTCTCCGTATAGGGCGGGAAAATGGGTTTGAGGCTGCCAAATTTTTGCACCAGCACGCCCCGCTCGTTTGAAAACTCGCGAAAGCCGTGAAAGCCGCCCGATTTTCCTATGCCGCTGTTGTTGACCCCACCAAAAGGCAGAGCAGGATGGGAATAGTGAATGAGGTAGTCGTTTACTACTGCATCGCCGGAGGTAGTATGGGTGAGGAAAAAGTTCACATTTTTCTTTTTGCGGCTGGCCACATACAGGGCCAGAGGTTTTTCGCGTTGGTTGATGGCCGAAAGCACTTCGTTGTTGTCGCGGTAGGGAATGACGGGTAGCAGGGGGCCAAATATTTCCTCCTGCATAATGCGCATATCGTCCGTTACTCCCGTGAGGACGGTAGGGGCGATAAACTGCTCGCTGGCATCGGTTTGGCCGCCATACACCAGTTGGGCGCCTTTGGCCAGGGCGTCGTCCAGTATGCCCTTTAGGCGCCCAAAGTGGCGCTCATTGACAATGCGGCAGTAGGAGTCTGAGTTTTCAATGCCTTCGGGCGCCTGGTACATGTGGTCCAGGGTGTTGGTGAGGGCCTGCAGCAGCTCGTCTTCTTTGCTTTCGTGCACCAGTACATAGTCAGGAGCAATACAGGTTTGGCCATTGTTGAGCCATTTGCCCCAGGCCAGCCGGGGCGCGATGTCGCGTATGTTGGCCGTTTCGTCCACGATGGCGGGCGACTTGCCTCCCAGCTCCAGGGTGACAGAGGCCAGGTGTTTGGCGGCAGCTTCCATCACAATTTTGCCCACCTGTGGGCTGCCGGTAAAAAAGACGTGGTTGAAAGGCAGGGCCAGCAGGTTTTGTGCCACGCGGTAGTCGCCTTCAAACACGGCTACCTCCTCTTCGGGGAAGAGCTCGGCAATCATTTGTTTGATGAGCCCTGAAGTATGGGGCGTCATTTCGGAGGGTTTCAGAATGGCCGTATTGCCGGCAGCTATGCAGGCAATCAGGGGCTTGATGGCCAGGTTGTAGGGGTAATTCCAGGGTGAAATGATGAGACAGTTGCCCTTGGGCTCGTAGCGAATGTAGGAGGAGGTGCCAATGAGGGAGAGGGGAGTGCCCACTTTATGGGGCCGCATCCACCTGCCCAGTTTGCGCATGGCATATTTGGCCTCGGTTTTTACGCCTATGATTTCCCCCACAATTACTTCCGGCGCAGGCTTTTGAAAATCGTCGTACATGGCCTGCTCAATGGCCGAAAGGTGGCCCAGGGTATAGTCGAGAATTTTTTTGATTTTGGCCTTGCGCTCTTTGGCGGTGGTGTGTACCAAAGCAGGGGCATGTTGGCGCTGTAGCTCAAATATCCGCTGAATTTCTGCCGGATTTACTTGCTGATCAATCAACTGTTCCATATTGAGGGGTATTGGTTGGCAATGGTCGTTGTTCGTAACGAGATGAATATCGAATTCAATATCCTGAATATTTAGATCAAAGTCAAAAGAATTGTAGCCGATAAAGCCTTCGAAGTGATGGTAGAAATACATGCGAAAGGGAAGCTTGAAGTAGGAAAAATACTGCAAAGCATCTGTATGAGATGTAAGATTTTTGCCTTAAGTGGCGTTAATTCTTTATGCGAAGTACTTTTTTTAATATGAAAAGAGCGTTTGGATAATTTTTTGGCAAAAAAACTGTAGCTTAGGTTTTGGCAAAAAATGAAGCGATTTGTTTTTCAAAAAACTGTATAGTTTGTCCGGTAAATCTTTACCATATTCCTAAACGCTTGTTCTTCTAATCTACATATACATAATGGCTCGTTTCAGGATTGTCCCGCTCCTTTGTCTGATCCCTTTTTTATTTACCCTCCAGGCATGTGAGCCCATCGTTCCCCTCAACTCACCTGAGGAACTAACTGCCTTTCAGCAGGAAATGCTGGATGCCGTAAATGCCTTGCGGCAGGAAGGCTGCCAATGTGGCAACCAGCAGTATGCACCCACTCACCGGCTGAGCTGGAATGCCCTGCTGGCCCAGGCTGCTGAGCGCCATGCCAAAGACATGGCCAGTCACAAACATTTTGGCCACAAAGGTACCGACGGCAGTACCTTTTCCGACCGCATTGAGTCCACGGGCTACCGCTACGCCAATGCCTCGGAAAACATTGCGCATGGCTTTTCGGATGTGATGGCTGTGATGGAAGCCTGGAAAAAAAGCCCCGGCCACTGCAAAAACCTCATGGACCCCGGCGTGCGGGAAATGGGTGCAGCAAAGGTGAGTACCTACTGGGTACAGAATTTTGCGGCTTCGCTCAATTAGCCTTCCAGCTCATTCAGGGGTTGCGTTTGTACCACTCCCTTTCCCTCAAATAGCGACGCACTCAGGGCAATGGCTGCCTGGGTGGCGCGGGTGGCATCGCGCAGCTGAAGTGCGGGCCGGCGTCCCTGCAACAGACAGTCGATAAAGTCCTGTGTTTGCAGCAGAAAGGCTTGTTCAAAGCGCTCGTAAAAGGTTTGTACACACTCCTGCCGTACCCCGTAGCGGTCCAAGATTTCCACCCTTTGGGCGGCTGCATTTCTTCCCACACAGAGCACCCCTTCCGTGCCGATGATTTCCGTTTGGGTATCGTGCCCGTGGGCAGCAGTACGCGAAGCCCAAAACTGTGCAATGTGCCCATTTTCCATCACACAGGTGGCCACCACATTGTCGGCATCGCCTGCCTCGCCAAAGGCGGGATGCTTGAAGGCACCGCCTGCGGCAAATACCGTTTGTATTTCCGACTGTAAAAACCAGCGGGCCAGGTCAATGTCGTGTACATTCATGTCGTGGAAAATGCCGCCACTGCTTTTGACAAACTCCATTTGAAAACCGGCCACAGCATCCACATCCACCGTTTGGGAGCGCAGCATAAAGGGCCTGCCGATGAGGCCGGCCGCTATTTGTTGTTTGGCGTAGGCATAGGCCGGGTCAAAGCGGCGTACAAAGCCCACCACCGCCAGCTGAGTAGGGTGCCGGGCTGCCACAGCCTCCGCTTGCAGGCAGTCGGCCAGGGTAATGCCCAGAGGCTTTTCACAAAACACATGCAGCCCGGCACGCAGGGCCGCGATGAGCTGCGGCACGTGCTGGCTGGTGGAGCTTACAATGAACACTGCATCCAGTCCCTGGTGGTTGAGCAGCGCCTCATAGTTGAGGTAAGTGTGTGCGATGCCCAGCTCGCTCCTGGCCCAGGCCAGCTCTTCGGCCTGCAGGCTGCAGGCGGCCACCAGGCTGACGCCCCGCACCCGCCAGCGAAGGTCGCTGGCGTATCTTTTTCCCAGCCGACCCAGACCGACTATGCCTGCCTGTATGGTACTCATAAGCATATTGGATGACGCAGCTTTGGGCAGCTGCGGTGGGGATTCAAATCGTTCTGGCAACCATCGAGGCTATTTATAAGCGCTACCCATAATAGCGTTCCTTTTTCTTTTCCTGCTGGTATTGTTCAAAAGCTTGCTGTACCTCCTTAATTTCGGATACTTCGGCCACGGGCACATCCCACCAGCTGTAGCCAGCCACATTTTGATACATATCCGTTTCGACGTAAATGACCGTAGTTTTGTCGTATTTTTTGGCAGTTTGCAGGGCCATGCGCACATCCTCTATGCTTTTGCAGGGGATGACGTGGGCGCCCAGGCTGCGGGCATTGGCGGCCAGGTCAACGGGAATGGGCTGGCCATCGAGCTGGCCAGTATCGCTTCTGCGAAAGCGGTACTGAATGCCGAAGCGGTGGCTGCCCACGGCTTCGGAAAGGCCGCCTATACTGGCAAAGCCATTGTTGTTGACCAGCACAATGGTGAGTTTGTAGCCTTCCTGTATGCTGGTGATAATTTCCTGAGCCATCATGAGGTAGCTGCCGTCGCCCACCATCACATACACTTCGCGTTCGGGAGCGGCCATTTTCACGCCCAGCCCACCGGCAATTTCGTATCCCATACAGGAATAGCCGTATTCGAGCTGGTATTGCTTGGGGTCGCGGCTGCGCCAGAGCTTGTGCAGGTCGCCGGGCATGCTGCCCGCCGCACACACCACCACATCTTTTTCATCCGAAAAACTGTTGACAGCTCCTATTACTTCACCCTGGCTGGTGGGGATGCCGTGGTTGAGGCGGTACACT
>RFHT01000082.1 GCA_003696835.1 Bacteroidota bacterium | reverse complement strand
TGAGGCACAGTCCGTGGGGAAGTTGGCACTGGCGTGGTTGGGGTTGGAGGTGTTGTTGTAGTCATTCTGGTGGCAACCCACACAGGTATTGGGTGTGTTGTTGTAGTTGTTATTAACATGGCAGCGCGCGCATTCATCAGCAATCAAGGCATGTGCGCCATTCAACACGTAAAACATGTCATGGTCAAAATTGGCTGGTGTCCAGGACGACTCACCATGGCAGCCGGCACAATCAGTAGGAAAGTTGGAGGCTGCGTGATCCGGGTTGGTAGTTTGGTTGTAATCGGTTTGGTGGCAGCCCACACAGGTATTGGGGGTATTGTTGTAATCCCCGTGGTGACAGCTGGCACAGTCTTCAGCAATCAGGGCATGGGCGCCATTAAGTGCATAGTAGTCATTGTGTACATCAAAGCGGGCAGGCTCCCAATTGGGATCCGTGGTATGACAGCTTGCGCAGTCAGTGGACAACCCCAGGGCACTGTGGTTGGGGTTTCGGGAGGCACGGTAGTCTGCTTCATGACAGGCGAAGCAATCAGTAGGCGTTCCCTGAAAACCGTTTGTATGACATTCGAGACATTCCACGCCAATATGGGCACCTGTAAGTGGGAAGTCTGTGCTGCTATGGTCAAATGTATTATCGGCATCTCCTGTTGGATGGCAGGCCAAACAGGCCCGATCCTCATATACATAACCCGATACGCCGTTATGCTCATGGTTGGTCTCCGGATTGGTATGACAGTTGGTACAACTGTATTCCGCATAATTGTTGGGATTGGTATGGCAATCGACGCAATCATTCCAAACCCCCTGGTGGTCGCCACTGTATATGGGGAAGAATTCCGCATCATGATCCACAAAGTTGGCGGGATTCCAGCCTGGAGCGGTGGTATGGCAGGATGCACAATCCGTTGAAAAACCCAGGGCATTGTGGTTGGGGCTGCGCGTGGCCTGAAAATCATTCAGGTGGCAGCTCACACATTCAGGTGAAGCATCTTCAAAATTGCCGGTGGTGTGGCATCGGTTGCAGTCTTGTATATCGTGCCCTTGTGTAAGTGGGAAAAAATCGTGGGCAATGGCGTCGGTTCCCCAACCATGCCCCAGCGGATTGTGGCACTCCAGACAGTTGGTTGAAAAGCCCGCCCGCTGGTGGTTGGGGTTTTGCGTATTCATGAAATCCTCCCTGTGGCAGTTGATACAGTCATTGCCGATACGGTCAAAGCGCAAATTTGCCGATGTGTTGTGACATTCCACACAACTCAAACTGCCGTGCGCCCCAATGAGCGGAAAGCCATTTTCTTCATGTATTTCCGGGATATTGGCCACCAGCCAGGAGGTGGCGTTGTGGCACCTGGCGCAATCATCTCCTACCGTCATGCTGTGAACATCCGTATGACAGGAGGCACAGTTCGCAGGAGGAGCGTCACTAAAAACCAGGCTGCTGTGGCACTGCTTGCAATCTGTGCGTGCATGGGTGCCTTCCAGGGCGAAACCCGTGGTTTTATGGTCAAATTTGAGGGTTTCATAGTCAATGTTCCAACCTGCAGGGTTGTGACACTGGCCACAGTCAATTTTCATCTCTTCGCCATGAGGCGATTGTGCAAGAACGGGCAAAAATGCGACAAGCAAAAGAACTATTGATGGCAGTCTATACATTGTGTTTTTCCTAATTTGTAAACGACTACGATGGAACCATGTTCATCCAATACTTCATGACATGCACTACAGGCAAGCTCGGCGTGGCGTCCTTCCAGGGGAAAGGCCGTGGTATTGTGGTCGAAATTTTGGGGGTACCAACTTTCGGTGATATGACAGCGCGTACAGTCGGTTACCCCGTCAATGGCGAAGGTATCGCCATGTACGTTTTCGTGGCAAGATACACAGGTGGTTTCAAGGGTGTTGAATTGTTGGTTGATGAGCTCATTGTTGGTCGATATTTCAAAGTGACAATCTCTGCAACTTAATTCTGCATGCCGGCCATCCAATGGCCAGCCGGTTTGGTTGTGGTCAAAGTTGACCTGGGCCCAGGCATCATTCGAATGACATTTCTTACAGTTGTTTTTTGGATAATATTTACTACTAATTAATCCCTCATGAATGTCTTCATGACAATCCACACAGGCAGTCCCCTTGTTGTGGAAGGTCCAGCGGTCTTCCTGCTCACTTACATGGCAGGCAAAACAGGGGGTGGCCAGGTGGGCACCTTCAAGTGGGAAGTCGGTTTTTTGATGTTTTTCCACTGTAAACAAGCTATAATCAAATCCGTGTTCAAGGGAATGGCATTCTACACAATCCGGCGACTGTCCATTTTTCACAAACTCTCCCTTGTGATAATCCGCATGACAGTTACTGCAAGATGTAAAATTTATGGGATCCGTAAAACGTCTCTTGTGGCATTTCTTACATTCTATTCCTTGATGTTTCCCTTCTAAAGGATAATCCGTAACCGAATGATCAAAGAAGTCCATGGATTTCAAAGCCCGAAAACTGCGCTCCTGATGGCATTTGGCACAGTCCTGCCCAAACTTTCCCTGATGCACGTCTTCATGGCAGGCCACGCAATTGTTCTCATTTATTTTTCTCTTAACATGAAAAACCGTTTCGGGATCGCTCCGCTTTTGGTGACAACTAAAACAATCCACTTGTTTGTGTTTACCCCTCAGGGTAAAATCAGTGGTACTGTGGTCAAAGCGGCCCATGCCGATAAAATCGGAAAAGCCCGTTTCAGTATGGCACTGCTTACAGGCTCCCTCAATTCTGCCGAGGTGGGGGTCCTCGTGGCAGGCAGAACAGTATGCGTATGGCATACCCGTAAATACCTGAAATTCACGTCCATTTTTGACTGTGATTTCATGACATTCGCGACAATCTACCGTGGTATGTTTACCCTTGAGGGCAAAATTGGCCTCGTCGTGGTCAAAACCGGGAGCCGGACGAAAGGCCTCCAGATTGTGGCAGGAAATACAATCGTCTGATAAGGTATTTTGGTGGTAATCTACATGGCAGGAAAGGCATTCCTGATCCAGGCCCAAAAAGGTTCCCCGCCGCTTCCTGATCTCGGGATCGCGGATCATATCAGGGCTATGGCATTTGCGGCAGTCAATCACCGCATGCTGGCCTTCCAGTTCATAGCCGGCCAGGGCATGGTCAAACTCCTCTTCGTCCAAATGAATCATATCGAACTTTCGTCCGTGGTGCTCGCTGTGGCATTCAAAACATTCCTGCCGCCTAACGCTCATATAGGCATGATAGCCTCTGTTTTGCCTCCTCAGGCTTTGAATTTCATCGTGGCAGGACAAACATTTTTCGCTCAGTACTTTGGCCCCGATTTCATGGCATTGGGTACAGTTGCTGAGGCCCTCCAGATGGGCATGGGCCTGGGCGAGGTCCCCCGGCGACAACTGCCCAAAGAGCGGACTCATGCAGCATATCAGCAAACTATATGTAAATAATCGTTTCAATTTCAATGGAGGTTATCGGTACTTTTTGACGATGTAACCAAAGCGCTTGGTAATTTCTACCCCAGCTTTTTTGAGAAATTTGGTGGGCAGTTCGCCCCCGGCAAATATGTACACCAGGTCGTTGGGAAGTTGGATGGCTTCATCGGCCTCAGCGGTTTTGATCAGTACATATTTTTCGCTGATGGAAACCAAATTTGAGCTGTACATTACTTTGATGGACCCATCGGCCTCTGCTGCCAAAATTTTCTCCTTATTTTTGGGCTTGAGCCTGGAAAATTTATCCTTGCGGTAGGAAAGAATGACCTCATTCTGGTCCTTGAGCAGCAAAGCCGATTCAATGGCCGAGTCGCCCCCCCCCACAACGATGATTTTCTTACCGGAAATGCGTTCTGGCTCCAGCAGGCGGTAGGCCACCTTTTGGGAATTTTCGCCTGGTATATTCAGTTTTCGGGGGCTACCTCTACGGCCGATGGCCAGCAGTACATGCATACACAAAATCTCTTGCCCCTGGTTGGTAATGATTTTAAAGGTATCATCCTTTTGGGGGATAATTTCTTCTGCTTTGGTGTGTTCGTGTATTTTCAGATCGTGTTCTTCGATGACCTTATTCCAGAGTTGCAGCAGCTCGTCTTTGGAAGTTTCATACAATTTCACTTTGCCATACAGAGGCAGGTCCATGGGGGCAGTCATCACCAGTTTGGCGCGCGGGAAGGTATAAACCGTCCCCCCCCGGGAATCCTGCTCCAGGGTAATGGCAGACAATCCATGCTTTTTGGCAGCCAGGGTGGCTGAAATACCGGCAGGCCCCGCACCGATAATCGCTACATCATATACGCCTTCTCTCGAAGGCTTTTTACTTTTCGCGATGCTTTCCATGGCCTGCTGGCCCTGTTCCACACTGTTTTTTATCAGGCCCATCCCCCCCAATTCGCCGGCAATGTAGATGCCCCGCATGTTAGTTTCAAAGTTTTCGTTTACGTGGGGGAGCTCCACCCCTCTTTTCTCCGTGCCTATACGCAGCGAAATGGCTTCTACCGGACAGGCATGAAAACAAGCCCCATGCCCCACACAGTTGGAAGTATTGATAACCGTGGCTTTTCCATCCACAATGCCCAGAATATCCTTCTCTGGACAATCGGCTACACAAGCGGCACTACCTATACAGGTATTCAGGTCAATATAGGGATGCAGCGAAACTGGCTCAAACAGGCCTTCTTCTTTGGCCTTTTCTACTTTTTTCTCCACCGCCTCAGATTTGCGCTTCAATATGCGGAGATAGACATAAACAGTAAGGGCGCAAAAAGCAAACACCCCTCCATACATCAGGACTTGTTCCAGTATTGATTCCATTAGAATATCCATTTATAACCGAATGCCAGGGTAATGGCCACATGCAGGACCACAATGACGAGCATGACCAGCGCAAAGGGCAAATGCGCCACGTGCCAGTATTTAAAGAGATTCTGCATGCTTTCCAGCCGGGCTATTTTCCTGGCCAGGGCACGCTCCTGCTTCACCATACGCAATATATAGACCCGCCCCTTTTTGGGTACCTGGCGTTGTTTCAGCATACGAGCCAGCTGCCGGGTCGATTTTTTGTTGCCATTCCTCCCTTCCCCTTCTGTATATCCCATGATGGCGTGGATAAGCTGATCATCAAACTGGAATTCTTCGTGTAATACGCTTACCCAGTCATGCTGCAAATCCTTTATTTCGCTTAAGGTAAGTGCACGGCCTTCAATGGAGCGGGGAATCTGAATATAAATAAACCTGCCTACTACCCCACTGAGTACTACGGCCACCATGCTCCAGAAAGCGACCGAAACGATGCCCCCAAACTTAAAAGCCGTATGAAAGAGAATGAGAATGGGCCCCAGGGTACACATAAAAATGTGAAACTCCAGTAAGTATTTTAGCCGCCTGAAAGTTTTCGCCATGAAGTTGTAGCGCTTACGGGCAATATAGATAACCACCCCAAAGAGTATCATCAGTGTCCCCGCTATCCCCAAGCCATGTCCAAAAGCACCACTGGGTTTAAACCAGTCGTGGTGGGGATGGTAAAAGCGCTCTTCATAAGGAGTTTGGTAATAATCATAGCCAGTATAAATCAAATATAAGGTAACCAAAACGGTAATCAGCACCATGCTGGTGATGTAGATCGTGTGAATGGATTTTTTCAATGTTCTAGTCTTCTTACTTTCTTCCTCATTAAAGCAGGCAGACAGTCATAAGCTGTTTTGCGACATCAGCTCAGGTTCATACCCTGATCTATATTTTGTTCTGTATATACCTGCCAAAAAATCAATGGCTAAATCTATGCGCAAATGATTTCAAAATTTGTACAAATTATCTTTGCCAAAAACATCCACAATTTATAAACATCCCTCCCCGTCATTCACATAACAAGTTTTTTAAATGAGACATATTATCTATGCATACAAACGAAAATTATTCACATAATCATTTGATAATCAATTTATTATAAAGTAAAATAATTTAGACGTAGATTAGTAAAGTACTTATTTATACATAATTATTCATACAATTAATGTTTAAACATTTATTTACATTATTTACACTTTCTTACATATTATTCGATTATATTTTTGTTCAAGGCTCCTTTATGCCAGTCAAAAATCGCTATTTTAGACCCAACACTCGCTGGATAAACCCCTTCTCTCCATGACTTTATGTATGCAAACCTTATTTATTCAGAAAATGAAACTCAGCGAATTAATACACGTTTTGGACAAGTCTCTGGACACTATACGGCAATCTGAACTCAACAAGTATCAACACAAGGAAGCAGAAGAAACGATCAAATTGCTTGAGGAGGTCTCAAGCTCATACTTTGCTCATATCAGAGCGTTATTCTGCCGTCGATTATCCCAATTCCAGGATCACAGCTTCCAGAATTGTTCAGAGGATCAACTAAAATTGATACTGGATTATGAAGCAGCGATAAAAGCACACAAGCTTCAAAAGGCCAGCATGCAGGAAGTTCAAGTCGTGCTGTCCACAAATCCAAAATCTTAAGCTTCCCCTAAGAAAACTTTGAGCGGCTATATGTAAATTTGCAGCATGCGGATCCTGATCATAGAGGACGAAGCGGGTATTGCCCGCTTTATCAGGCAGGGCCTGGAGGAAGAAGCCTACGCTGTGGACACGGCCGATAATGGGCTGCTGGGCCTGGAGCGTGCCCTGGCCAACCACTACGACCTGCTGCTGATCGACTGGATGCTGCCAGGCAAAACGGGCCTGGAGGTATGCCGGGAGTTCAGGCAGGCAAATGCCCAAACCCCCGTCATTTTCCTCACGGCTAAGGACACGGTACAAGATACCATAGCCGGCCTGCGGGCCGGGGCAAACGACTACATCAAAAAGCCTTTTCATTTTGAGGAATTGCTCGAACGCATACGGGTACAACTGAGGCCCCAAACGGGAGAGCATGAGCGCTTCCGCCTGGGCAATATCGTCCTGGACGTATCGGCTCACCAGGTGTGGAAAGAGGGAAAAGAAATTGCCCTTACCCAAAAGGAGTTTGCCCTGCTGGAGTATTTGCTGCGCAACAAGGGCAAGGTATGCCGCCGCAGCCGCATCATTGAAAGCGTATGGGACATCCACTTTGACTACGATACGGGCATTATTGATGTGTATATCAATGCCATTCGCAAAAAGCTGGGCTTAAACAAAGAGGCTGGCTATATCCACACCATCAGGGGGGTGGGCTATATGGCCAGAGAATAAATGAACTTGTCGTACAAAAACAGAATTGCGCTGTATTACATGCTGGCCACGGCCAGCGTCATGGGGCTGGTATTTCTGGTGATCTATGTAGTGGTACATACGGTGGCCTATCAGGAGCTGGACAATGACCTGGCCTACGAGGCCCACAAACACACCAAAGAAATACGTCTGGCCAATGACAGCATGCTGTTCATCAACAAGCTGGAATGGATGGAGCGCGAACACCGGGAGGTGCAGGTTAATCCCGTGTTTGTGCAGGTGGTGAATGTGGAGGGCAAACTGATGGATAAATCGCCCAACCTCAAAGAGGGGGCCCTGGTTTTTCATTCGGAGAAAGGCACCGACATGCACTTTGACACCCAGCTCAACCAGCAGGCCATCCGGCAGGTGCAGATTCCCATCGTACAGCAGGGCGAGCTGAAAGGCTATATCCTTACAGCCATGTCGCAGGAAGGCACCATAGCTGTGCTGGGCAGCCTCAAACAAACCCTTTGCCTGCTGTTTCCTTCGGTGTTGGTGGTGCTGTTTTTCGTCACCCGCTTGTTGGCAGGGCGCAGCATTGTACCGGTGAAGGTAATTACCGAAACTGCCGGCCGCATTACCCGCAACAACCTCAATGAGCGCATCCCCCTGCCAAAAAATAAGGATGAGTTGTACTCCCTCACCTCCTCCATCAATGAGTTGCTCGACCGCATACAGCACGCCATGGAGCGCGAAAAGCAGTTTACAGCCGATGCCTCTCATCAGTTGCGCACGCCCCTGGCTGTGATCAAGGGCACCCTGGAGGTACTCATTCGCAAAAGCCGCTCACCGGAGGCCTACGAAAGCAGCATCCGCAGCTGCATAGCGGAAATTGACCGCATTTCCGTCATCGTCAACCAGTTGTTGATCCTGGCCCGCTTCGACCAGGCCAAACACCAGCTGGTGCTGCGGGAAGTCAACCTGCTCATTGCCACCGATGAGGTGCTGCTGCGGCTGAAGCAGGCCATAGAAAGCAGGCAGTTGAAGATCAACCTGCATGGCCCGCAGCAGGCCAGCCTTATTTCCGATCCTTACTATGTGGACCTCATACTGGAAAACATCATCAGTAATGCCATCAAATACAGCCCCAAAGGAAGCAGCATCGACATACAATTAACCCAAGAGGCTGGCAGACTGAAGTACGTAGTAAGCGATGCGGGCCTGGGCATACCTGCCCGCGACCTGCCTCACATTTTCAATCCCTTTTTCCGCTCAGGCGAGCTGGAACACCCCCATATCAAGGGCAATGGGCTGGGCCTCTCCATTGTAAAAAAAGCTGCTGAGCTCCTACAAACGGACATACAGGTAAGGAGTCAGCCCGGACAGGGCACCACTTTCAGCCTCTATTTTCCCCCTGAAATTTCTTAAGCGTTTTTTAAGAATTGCCTAAGGCAGGCTTAGGAATAGGCCCCTACTTTTGTGGCCAGAACGCGCTCCGCCAATTTCAGGGAACCATGCTGGAAAAACTCATTCGCTACAGTGTACAGAATAAACTCATCGTGCTGCTGCTTACCCTGGCCATTGTGGGCTTTGGTATCTATTCGCTGCTGAATATCCCCATAGGTGCCGTACCCGACGTAACCAACAACCAGGTACAGGTCATCACCACCACCCGCAACCTGGCCACTCAGGATGTAGAGCAGTTTATCACCTACCCCATCGAGCTGGAAATGGCCAACCTACCGGGCGTAAAGGAAATCCGCTCCGTATCCAAGTTTGGCCTTTCAGTGGTCACCATTGTGTTTGAAGACAAGATGGGGACGTACCTGCCCCGGCAACTCATTGCTGAAAAAATAAAAAGCGCCCAGGAAAAGATTCCTGCGGGTTTTGGTAACCCCTTTATGGGACCTGTCAGTACGGGCCTGGGCGAAATTTACCAGTACATACTGGACGTAAAGCCCGGCTATGAGGGACGCTACTCCAGCATGGATTTACGCACTATTCAGGACTGGATTGTCAAGCGGCAGCTTTCGGGCATTCCGGGAGTGGTAGAGGTGAATACCTGGGGTGGCTACCTCAAGCAATACGAGGTAGCCATCAATCCCCAGCGGCTGAAAGCCTTGAATCTCTCCGTGGGAGCCGTATATGAAGCACTGGCCAGCAACAACAGCGTAGCGGGTGGAGGCTATATTGAAAAAACAAACGAAAGCTACTTCATTCGCGGTGAAGGACTGGTAGGCTCGCTGGAAGATATCGCACAAATTGTGGTGGAAAATCGTGCAGGCACGCCCATTTATATCAAAGATGTTGCTACGGTACAATACGGGCATGCCACGCGTTTTGGGGCCATTACGGCCAATGGAGAAGGAGAAAAGGTATTGGGTCAGGTGATGATGCTTAAAGATGCCGATTCCAAAGCGGTAATTGAGCGGGTAAAGGAGCGGGTGGAACAGGTACAGCAGTCCCTGCCGGAGGGGGTGTATATCAATGCGTTCCTCGACCGAAGCGAACTCATTGGCAAAACCACTACCACCATAGCCGAAAACCTCATTCTGGGTTGCCTGATTGTGGTATTTGTGGTGGTGCTGCTGCTGGGCAACCTGCGCTCGGGCCTGCTGGTGGCTTCGGTCATTCCGCTCTCCCTGCTGTTTGCGTTGGGCATGATGTACCTCTTTGGAGTAGATGCCAACCTCATGAGCCTGGGAGCCATTGATTTCGGCATCATCATAGACGGGGCCGTCATCATTGTGGAGTATGTGGCCTTTCAGATCACCGCCCAGCAGGCAAAATTGCTGGGCGTTACAAAACGCCAGCGCAGCAGGCTGCTCGACCAAATTTCTGCAGAAAGTGCAGCCAGCCTGATGCGCTCCGCCGTATTTGGCCAGTTGATCATCATCATCGTATTTATCCCCATTCTCTCGCTGGCAGAAGTAGAAGGCAAAATGTTTCGCCCCATGGCTCTGACCTTTTGCTTTGCCCTCATCGGGGCCATGATCTTGTGCTTTACCTATATACCGGTTATGGCCGCCCTTTTTCTCAAACCAGCCCCCCAGACCAAACGCAACCCTTCGGTGCGCCTCCTTGGCTTCCTTACCCGCCTGTATGTGCCTTCGGTTTCCTGGGCACTCAGGTACAAATATGTGGTACTCAGCCTGGCAGGGCTGCTGCTGCTGGCAACAGCTATTTTGTTCAGCCGCATGGGCGGGGAGTTTGTCCCTACCCTGGATGAGGGCGACTTTGTGATACAGCCCGTGCTCAAAACGGGTACCAGCCTGAGCAACACCATCGAAATCAGCACCCAAATTGAAAAAATACTGAAGCAGTTTCCCGAAGTGGACCAGGTAGTAACCCGCATAGGCGCCGCCGAGGTGCCCACCGACCCCATGTCCATGGAAGAAACCGACGTCATCATCACCCTTCACCCACCCGGACAATGGGTTTCGGCCGGAAGCAAAGACGAGCTCGCCGACACCATTAAAGCGGCCCTTTCAGTCATACCCGGCCTGGAATACGAGTTTACTCAGCCCATAGAAATGCGGTTCAACGAACTGATTACCGGCGTACGGGCCGACCTGGCCATCAAGGTGTTTGGCGAGGACCTGCAGGTGCTCAACGGCATCGCCCAGCAAATCAAAGACCGCATCGAAGGAGTGGAAGGCGCAGCCGATATTTCGGTAGAAAAAGTGGTGGGCCTGCCCCAAATGACGGTCCGCTACGACCGCAGCCGTATCGCCCGCTACGGACTAAATATTTCTGATGTAAACAAGCTCATAACCATGAACTTTGCCGGTTTGCCGGCGGGCAGTGTGTTCGAGGGCGAAAAACAGTTTGACCTGGTGGTACGCTATCAGGCCGATTTTCGCAAGGACCTGGACGACCTGCGCACCACCATGGTGAGCTTGCCCAACGGCCGGCAGGTACCCCTGAGCGAGCTGGCGGACATACGCTACACCAAAGGCCCTGCCAAAATCTCGCGCGACGACACCCGGCGTCGCATTGTAGTAGGAGTAAATGTGCGAAACCGGGACCTGGAGTCTGTAGTAGAGGATGTACAGCGCATCATTGAGCGGGAAATAAGCTTACCCAGCGGGTATTACATCACCTACGGGGGGCAGTTTGAAAACCTGCGCAATGCCAGGGCCCGGCTCATGCTGGCCGTGCCCCTGGCCCTGCTGCTCATCTTTGTGATGCTGTACTTTGCCTTTCAGTCGGTAAGGGACGCCCTCATGGTGTACAGCGCCATTCCGCTTTCTGCTGTGGGGGGAATATGCTTGCTGTACCTGCGGGGCATGCCCTTCAGCATTTCGGCGGGGGTGGGCTTTATTGCGCTTTTTGGCATTGCCGTCTTAAATGGCATTGTATTGATCGAACACTTTAAATCCCTCAAGGCAAAAGGCATGAACAACTTGTATAAACGCATACTGGTAGGGACCCGCCAGCGCATGCGGCCGGTACTGCTCACCGCCTCGGCGGCAGCCCTGGGCTTTTTGCCCATGGCCGTTTCTACCTCTGCCGGGGCAGAAGTACAGCGCCCCCTGGCTACGGTGGTCATAGGTGGCCTGATTTCCGCTACCCTGCTCACCCTCATAGTGCTGCCGGTTTTGTATGCCATTTTTGACCGCAATTCTTCCCAAAACGGCTACAATAAAACGGCCCTTTCAGCCGGGGCAGCTATTGTTCTCCTCATCCTTATACCCATACCCCAAATAGAAGCACAAACAATAGAGCCTACCCACCAGGCCCCACAGGTGGCAACTCATTCCCTGGAAGAGCTGATTGGACTGGCTC
>RFHT01000631.1 GCA_003696835.1 Bacteroidota bacterium | reverse complement strand
TGGAGCTGCCAGAAGTACAGGCCAGCGGGAAGGGGAGGCAGGTTGAGGGTGGCGTGGCGGGAGGCTTGTTGGTGCCATTGCTGCTGGTACACCACCTGACCGGTGAGGGTGGTGAGGCGGAAGTGCATATCGCCCTGGCCTTCGGTGTGCAACTGGAGCTGGCGGCCAAAGGGGTTGGGGAAGAGGCGCACAAACAGCGCGGGCAGGGCTACTTCTACCGCGATGACCTCTGAATACTGGAAGCTGCCATCCAGGTCCACTTGCTTGAGGCGGTAATAGAGGGTGCCTTCCTGCGGAGAGGGGTCAGTGAAGTGGTAGTGCAGGAGTTGGTTGCTGGTTCCGGCAGCCTCCAGGCTGCCGAAGGCTTCAAAGAGACGGCCATCGAAGCTGCGTTCGATCACAAAGTTGCGGCTGTTGGTTTCGCTGGCGGTGGCCCACTCCAGCACCACGCCCCTGCCCTGTACGTATTGGCCCCGGAAGTCCACCCATTCCACGGGGAAACTGGAAGCACCGCCGGGCACGCCGGCCCCAAAACCCGAAAAACCCGTCTGGCTGAAGGTAGCCGTAGCCGACACCTCCCCCACAAAGCTGCCCACCACCGCAGGGGCGGTAAAAATGGTGTAGGAAACGTAATTGGAAGGGTTGATGGAGTCGATTTGAATGTCGGCCTTCACCATTTCCAGGTCGGCCAGTTTCTGACCCGTGGCGGCCACCCAGCCCGCAATTTCCTCCTGGGTATAGTAGAGCGTAATTTCGTAATGGCCCGTGTCGGTGTTGAAGGTGGGGGTGACGTGAAATGTCTTTTGCGCCAGGTAGCGGGCAGGGTTGCTATCCCAAAATTCTTCGGCACCGGTGCCTGCGCGGTCGATGGTGACCGTGGTGCAGCCGTAATCGTGCCCGTTGAGGTTGTGGATACGGGCCATGAGCTTTCCACTGTTTTGTTCATACACATACACCTCCTCGAATGGCCCCAGATAAGCTTCGCCCCGGGCCATCAGGGTGGTTTCCACCTGCTGGGCCCTGCCGCTTACTTTGAGTTCATCTATCACCCAGGCCGGATCACTGCCCACCCCATTGAAATCATTTTGCCATTGAAACCCCAGATAAAAGAGGGTATCGTTAAACAAAGCGGGGTCCAGCGGGAGGCTGAAAGTGCTCATCACAGGTATGCCCATGATGCTGGGAGCCGTGCCTGGCAGGGGAGAGAAGTTGATGCCATCGAAGCTGTAGTGCAGGCTGCCAAAGTCCCGGTTAAATTCACCACTGATTTTATAGTCAAAACTGAGGTTAAGGCTGTAAAACCCGCGGGCATCAATGGGAAATACCACCATGCGGTTGGCGGGCAACTGAGGGTCATAGCCCGGCTGGCCGGTGCTGCCCGTGGGGTCGTAGTACAGACTTTGGGTGCCCGACATATTGCCGTTTGGACCTACCAGCCAGTTGCTGTTGCTTTGGTTGGCGGCATCTGTGAGCACCGTGATGGCGGGAGTGTTTTCAAAATTTTCGTAATAAAACATCACCTCGTCGCCGAGAGGAGCAGCATCGTTGTCGTATATGTTCACCGTATGCACGTTCAGAGCAGTAGCTGGCTGGGCATCTCCACTCAGCACGCTCAGGCTCAGGTTGACAAACTCATCGGCTTCCGTGTTGTGATCGTCATATACCCTCAGGGTAAAGAATTGTGTATCGGTGGTGTTGGGAGGGATGGTGATTGGCAGACCTAGCAGGCTGTAATCCTGCTCCTGGGTAGCGCTGCTGTTGCTGCCCGCTACTATCTCCACCACATTGGTGAGAGCCGAAGGCGCGAGCAGATGGATGCCAATGGCGTAATCCGTATAACTGCGGCAGCCCAGGGGGGTGCTGCCACTTTCCTGCACCTGGCTAAAGCTGCTGGTAAAGGCCAGCTGTGGAGTAGGGGAGGGGGCTGCACAAGCCAGAGAGGTAAGCAGGCTGTAGCGCTGCAGGGTGAGAGCCAGGCGCATGCGCTTTTTTTGCCCGGGCGTAAAGGAATTCTGACACGACTGAAAGCCGTAGTCCATGTAATTTTCGTACAGATCCTGCACATCCGAGGAGAATGGGTTGAAAGCAGAAGGGTCGTCGGCATCCGTTGCGCAGGTGTTGGCGGTTTCCATGGCGGCGCAGCTCACCGGGCTTTGGCTCTGGTCGGGCGGAGTATCGCACACCCGGTCGCCTTCCAGCAGGCAGTCGTTGTTGGGGCAGCCATTTTGGAAGGTGTGGTAGAGGTTGAGGTAATGGCCTACTTCGTGCACCGCAATTTTGCTCAGCGCAGGGCTGGTTCCCCAGTGGGTATGCTCGATTACTATGCCGTCGTGTTCCTGTCCGTGCGAAGCAGCGAAGCTGGCATAACCTGCCACATTGCAGCCATTGGAGGGGGCATTGAGGCAGATTTCATTTACGATCCAGATGTTGAGGTATTGGGTGGGGTCCCAGCGTGAGAGGGCTTTGAGCTCGTCGTCCTGGGTGAGGCCCGGGCTGCTTCCGGGGTCGTCGCGAAATAAATCGCTGAGGGCCGTAGGCAGGCGGTTGATGCCATTGGTGGGGTTACCCGCCGGGTCGCGGCTGGCGAGGCAAAACTCAATTTCTACATCGGCAGCAGGGATGCCCGCATTGGAGTAGGCCGGGTCGCCTGCAAAGGCTCCCCTGTTGCGAAAGGCATCGTTGAGCATGTCAATGCCTGCCTGCACCTGGGCATCGCTGATGTTGGCCCCCGTGCCCGGGGCTTCGCCCCGGTGCATGACGTGTACCACCACCGGAATGTAAAAAACCGTACCATCGAGGTTTCTGCTGGCCCTGCTGATGCTTTCATCCAGAATGTGCTCTTCCAGCAGGGCATGGGTACGGGCATTTCCGCTCCGCCGTAGCTGCTGCTGAAGGTAGCTGTCAGCTCCACAGCTGTATTGCGCAGCTACATCGGTAGAGATGAGACTTGCGAGGAAGATGAGCAGGTAAGACGGCCAGCAAGCAACGCGCATAGGGTACTTTAGGGTATAAAATATGTGGGTTGCACCTGTCTGTAGGGTTTATGAACGTAATATTGCTATTGAATATTACATAAAAATAAATTTGCAATTATATCAATATCTACTGGAATTTAACATCAATAAGTATTCCATACCGCTCATTGAACGCCTGCAATTAAGGCCGCATTCTTACATGTCTGAAGGCTTTTTGAGGAGATGAGGGAAGGCAGGGACAGCAGTGACAAAGGATAAACCGGTGTTAATCCCCGATGTTTTAGCCACGAATTTCACAAATCAAATTGCTCATGTATCTCTCTGCTCATGTAACCCCATTTCCATACTCACATCCTCAAACCTAGCTTCAACGTGCCTTTGTATCACTCTTTGTGCTGCGTAGCTAAACTACCCAGATGCAAAAAAGGCTCTGAACCTTATCCCCCTCACTTATGACTTGCTTCATAATGTTGTTTGAGCAAATCCTCTCCGAAGTCATTGGTGGGGTCGCGCAGCACCGTATGAATGTGGTTGCCATTGTTTTGAGTGTTGTCATACTCAATGAGGAGGGTCGGGCCGTGGATGCGGTAGTAGTGCTTTTGGCCAGGCTCTGTGCCTCCAGCCCAGGCAAAATAGAGTTGATCCAGGCCGCTTTGCCGGATTCGCTGCAAAAACTTTTCGGCTACATGGGCCTCTAGTTTGTCGATATACACCAGCACCAGTTGCAGCAGTTGTTCGCGCTGTTCGGGGGTCATTTCCGTGGCCTGCAGGCCCTCGTACTCTTTGAGGTTCACGCGCCGGTCCACCAGGGTGACAATGTCTTTGTAGGCCGTCTCATCGATGATGGCCGTTTTGCGCTGTTCGGGGCTCAGGCTGTGCACAAAGGCCCTGCCCAGGTTTTGCTCAGCCTTCAGCACCTCTGTGCCTTTGGCCCTTCCCTCCCGCACAATGGCGGGATTGGTGCCCATAAACGCAGGGGTAGCCGATATCTCATTGCTCACAGAAGAAAAATTGAGGGAGAGGTGGTGCCCCTCAAATCGCCAGCCCCAGGCAGCTTCGGTGTTGGGGTCGCCGTAGATGGAGATGAAATACTTTTCCGGGTTTCGGTACTCATCATCGGCAGGCCGGTTTTCCACTTCCCGTAGCACCAGTTCCAGCTGCATGATGCTTCTGGCTGTGGTATAGCCCTTTTCGCTCAGGCCGGTGCGCAGCAGGGCCGTGGCTTTTTCTTTCTGTGCATCGCTCAAATGTCCCCAGCGCACCCCTATTCGGTCATCTTTGGGGATAAAATGCCAGTTGAAGCGCTCTTTGTCATCAAAAGCAAAGGTAGCCTGTTTTCGTTGGGTCTCATCCAGGCTGCCCAGAAAATCGGCTGCTGCCCGGGCCATAGGGCTTAAAGCCGTTGGGGAAGGAGCGGTATCGCTATCACTGGCAGTGGACTGGCCTTCGCTGCTGCGGCAGCCTCCCAGCAGGGCGGCAGCCAGTATGAGGGAAAACAGAAGAGATGAAAGTTTCATGCGGTATGGGGTTGAAAGTAGTGAAAAAGCACCTTTTTGAAAATTAGTGCGAAATTGTCCAAAAAAACAAAGCCTGCCGGTATCACTTTCCCTGCTGGCCACTCAGCTTTACTTCCAGGGGCTCTCGCCGGGTGTGCTGTTTGAGCAGCAGGCTGGCTGCATGCCCGCCGGGCTGCCGGGGCAGCAGGGTAATCAGCAGCCTTTTGGAAGTGCCGGGTGGCAGGATAAGGGGCAATTCTTCCTCCAGTTTCAACTGAAAGGCCTCATCCCCCGTGAGCAAGGCATGGGTGATGAGAATGGCCTGATTGCCCCCACTGTGGGTGAGGGTGAGGTAGGCCTGTTGCTGCCGGAAAGGCTGCACCCCGGAGAAGCGGAGGGTATCGGTTGAAAGCTGGAGACTGCCTGCCTTTAGGGGCTGCTGTGCCAGAGTGGGGGGAGTCGAAGCAGCAAGCACTTCTACACTGTTGAGTTCCGGGTTGCCGCCACGCATGCCGCAGCCTGCCGCAATGTACAGGGCGCCATTGGCGTAAAAAGCCTGGGTTCCGTGCCTGCCCTGCAGCAGCCCGGGCAGGGAACGCCAGCTATGGGTGCGGGTGTTGAGCAATTCCACCTCTGCATGGGCGGCTTGCTGGCTGCCGCTCTCCCCGCCTATGATGGCAATTTCCTCTCCCATCACCACGGCAGTGCAGCCCGCGCGCTGGGTGGGAATGTTGGACGAAGGCGGAAGGGTGGACCAACTGCCGGTGGCGAAATCATAGACGTCCACCTCGGCGATGGTAGCCTCAAAGCCCTGGCCTTCATAGCCCGAGCGCCGACCCCCGGCCGCGTACAACTTGTTATTCACCACGGCTGCCTGGAAGTGGTCGCGTGCCCGCGGTGCATCGGGCAGCTCCTGCCAGCGGCCGGTGGCAGGATCAAACTCATCCAGCCAGGGCACCCAGTGGGAGGTATGCCCATTGACAATGCCGCACACCAGGTACAATTTGCCATTGTGGGCCACGGCCCCCGCAGCCCCCCGCTGGCGGTGTGTGGGAATGCGCGGGCCAATGAACCATTGGTCGCTCAGCGGGTCGTAAATGAGGATGTGCGTAATGGGCGATTCGTAGGGCCAGCCACCCGTGAACGCTCCCATCACATAAATCAACCCCTGGTGGGATACGGCCTGAAAATGGTGCATTTCCAGGGGAGGCTGTGCCCCCTGCTTCCATTCATTGAGGGCGGGCTCGTAGATGTCAATGGGTTTGAGGCCGCGCCCGCCCAACAGGTAGCATTTGTCGCCACAGAGGGCAAAGGCATTTTCATGCCGTTTTTGGGGGGCATTTTGGGCTTCCAGCTTTTGCCAATGCAGGCTTTGCGCACATATCGTAGTGGGCAGGCCAAAACAAAGAATCAGAAAAAGAGACAGGTATCGCATAATTGATGGCTTGGAGTTGGAGGAGGTAGCAGGAGTCCTGTTGCGAATTACACCATTTTTTGTCAATAAGAAAAACGCCGGGCTGCCTTGTTCTACAAAGGTTTGGCCCCTCCGGGGCTACAAAGGTTTTGTTCCTGTTGGATTATCGCGGAGCTAGCTCCGTAGGAGCTTCACCTTTGTAGCCTTTTGGCACATAACCATTCCTAAAGCCCCAGCGGGGCGACACATTCAATCGTTGAGGCAGCAATAATTTTTGTCTCTATGAGCCTGATTTTGTGCCGCTCCTACGGAGCTGGGGTGGTTGGTGGTTGGTTGTTCTACAAAGGTTTGGCCCCTCCGGGGCTACAGAGGTTTCTTCCCTCCGGGACTTATGCAATTTGGGTTAAGATTGGGACAACTGGCCCTTGTAGAAATGAATGAGCCAGCCCGAATGTACGGGCTGGCTCAGGTAGGTGAGCATCTTCAGATGTCTGTTACTTACTTAGTGAGAATAATGCGCTTCGTCAGTATGGCATCTTCGCCTTCAATGCGCACAATGTACAGGCCATCGTCAAACTGACTCATTTCAATTTGCTTGCGTTCGAAGGCCTGCAGCGTACCCCGGTAAACGGTTTGCCCAATGCTGTTGAGGATCAGCAGGTTGGTATTGTAGTCGAAGTTGGACTCAATGTTGAGCTGACCGTTGGTGGGGTTGGGGAAGATGTTGAGGCCGTTGAGGCTGGCAGCAGATGCACTGCGGCGGCAGTCCTCCAGGGTGAAGTTGAGGGTTTTGGTGGCTCCGGAGTTGCCACTGCCGCCTCCGCCGTCATAGGCCGTGCCTTCCAGGGTGTAATTACCCGCCGAAAGGTTTCTTCCGTGGTAGTCGCCGCCATTGTCGCCGAAGAGGGCGTAGGGGGCTACACTTTCCGTCTGGTTGTGCGACTCACGTCCGCTGAGGCGCATGCGCACGCTGCGGGTCCGCTCATCACATACATTGGCCCGAATGTTGATTCTGCCCAGTCCGCACAGATCGATCCTGGCCCCTTCGGGTATGGGATCATAGCCCGCTACGGGCATATCGGTATCTGCATTGATGAGGGTAAAGCTGACCACATCCAGGCGGCAGTCGTCATCATCATCGTCGTCGTCATCGCCGGTTGGACGACAATCACGCGGCAGATCATCCCACAGGTCACGTGCAGTGAACGTACATCCCCGATCCATATCTACCCTGACAAAAAGATCATTTCCTCTCTTACCTTCTTTTTCCATTACGAAACAAATCCTAAAGCCACCTGGTATAATTTGTCCGCTAACAATGTCTATTTCTCGATTGTTGACAACAGCCTGGAAGTAAGTGAAGATTTCCGGGATGAAATCTACTGCATCAAACGTAACACAGACGCCGTAGGTATTTTCTCCATATACTGCTTGCTGTTGTTCATCAAAACAAGTGAGTTCCACTTCTCTTACGCCAGTTATATCACAATTGGTACCGGCAGGCACATCACAGGGAGGTGCATCCAGCCAATCGCGGCGAGTGTAGGTACACCCTCTTTCCAGTTCCACAAAAACCGTCTGATTGTCCATCACCGAAATT
>RFHT01000630.1 GCA_003696835.1 Bacteroidota bacterium | reverse complement strand
CCAAGCCGCAGGAGATGCTTCGGCCCTGCATGCCCCACGCACGGCCCCGCCTCAGCATGACAGCTTAGGCTGTTGGGGGCGGTTGTTGGTGTTCATGGCGTGCGAAGCACGCCAGCATGAACTGCCCGCGTTCCCGGTTTAACATCGGGACAACTGCTGTGGAAATAGCAATGGGGGTTGCAACCCCCCAGCAGGCCTGGGGCCCCTGCTACCGGCCCCAGTTGCAAACTGGCGCCGGCAGGCGGGTTCGTTAGCCCCGCGGCTTTAGCCCGGAGCCCAAAGCATGGGTAGCACGAAGTGCCAGCCAAGTATTTCGTGTGTTCCTTACTTCAGATAGGCCAGCATTTTGCGCTTGGCTACGGGCAGCAAGCTAGCCTCCTCAGGAAAGGCCTTTACCGTATATAGCAGGTAAGTAGCCGGGTTGGGCAGTTGAGCATTCAGCTGAGTGAGTTCCCGCTTGATGGCCTCATAGGTATTGGCCAGGCTGAGCCGGAAAGACTGCAGGTAGTTCATGGAAATGCCATGGTAGTTGGCCTCGGTATTTTCAAAAAATACGATGCGGTATTCAAAGGCTTTGACCTCCTTGTGCTGGTTGATCCGCAGCAGGATGTAGCCTTCCTGTTTGTACAGCGGTAAAATACCAATGGGCTCTATGCTCAATTGTTCATCTATGTATTCGTAAATCCCTTTTCCCTCTTTGAGGTGCTCCCGTATGGCCGGGATCGCATACTCCACAATCGACTCGATTTCTTTCAACTGCACATCTTCCTCAATCTCAGGTTTCATCACCAGCCGCAGTTGTTTGAATTCTTCTTCACTAAGGGATTTGGGAAAGCGCTCATACAGCTTTTGCTTGTTTTCCTTAAAAGCTGCGAGATTTTTGTAGTGAAATATCAGGTCAGAGAAAGAGGGATAGAGGCGCTCCTGTGCAAATTCCTGGCTTACATGCTGAAGGTAGGCCAACAAAACATACTTTTTGTACTCGTAGTCCAGCAGGCCCTCCATAAACCAATCGGTGCTGAGCTTTTTCATATACTTCTATTTTACATTACACTCCAAACCAGTATGCTGAATCATCAGCGGATGCCAGTGGGCTGCCCCTAAGGGTGGGCAGCTTTTTATTTTAAATATACGAAAAAAAAATGTCCCGGCAAGTGCTTGCCGGGACATTTTGTGGCTGGAAGCTACATGCCAGCGGGCTTATACGGCGGCCTGCTGCAGGGCTTTGGCCATGGTAGCGCCAATGGCTGCGGGGGTTTCTACCACGTGTATGCCACAGGCAGCCATCACGTCCATTTTGGCTTTGGCGGTGCCTTTTCCACCCGAGATAATGGCGCCGGCATGTCCCATGCGGCGGCCCGGAGGGGCCGTCTGGCCTGCAATAAAGCCCACTACGGGCTTCTTCACATTGTCCTTGATCCACTCCGCCGCAATTTCTTCATTTGACCCCCCAATTTCTCCAATCATCACAATGCCCTTGGTGTCGGGGTCTTCATTAAAGAGCTTCACGATGTCCAGGTGGGTGGAGCCAATGATGGGATCGCCGCCTATGCCCACGCAGGTGGATTGCCCCAGGCCCTCTTTGGTTACCTGGTCCACGGCTTCGTAGGTGAGGGTGCCCGAGCGGCTGAGGATGCCAATGGAGCCGGGCGAATGAATGAAACCGGGCATAATGCCGAGTTTGCACTCGCCGGGCGTGATCACCCCCGGGCAGTTGGGGCCGACCATGCGCACCCCCCTGTCGTCTATGTACATTTTGGCGTAGATCATGTCCTTGACCGGGATGCCTTCGGTAATGGTAACGATGAGCCTGACGCCAGCATCGGCCGCTTCCATGATGGCATCGGCGGCAAAGGCCGGAGGCACAAATATGATGGACACATCGGCACCGGTTTCCTGCACGGCTTCATGTACTGTATTAAAAACGGGACGCTCCAGGTGCATCTGCCCCCCTTTGTTGGGCGTAACGCCCCCCACTACCTGGGTGCCGTATTCAATCATTTGCTGTGCGTGGAAAGAACCTTCCTTACCCGTAAATCCCTGAACGATAACTTTGGAGTGCTTGTTGACGAGTATGCTCATGTGATGGTATTGTATGTAAAAGACGAATTGGTTTTCAGGCCCGCAATTTACCTGCTTTCCTTCAAAAAACAAATGCCCTGCCACACTCCAGGCGGAAGAGCGTAATTTCCGGCCGCACATTGAAGCGCAGCTGCCTGCTGTAGCCCAGGGCCCGGTTGATGTACAGGGTTCTGCCATCCTCAAAGGGGAAGATACCGGCGGTGTAGCGCTTGTTTTTGACAGGTAAAATGGGAGGAGGTACAAAAGGCGGTTTGCACTGCCCCCCATGTGTGTGCCCCGAAAGCACCCAGCCCTTGTATCCCTCCCACAGGGGCAGGTCCATTACATCGGGATTGTGGCACAGCAGCACGTTGGCCTGCTGCTGCCTGATGTGAGGCATCACCTGCTGTGGACGAAAATTGGTGCCCCAGTAGTCGTCCAGGCCAATGAGGTTGAGGCCGCGCAGCTGTACCTGCTCATTGCGCAGCACCCGCAGCCCGGCCGCCGCAAGTATGCGGCATACCCGCGCCGCCACCTCCGGCTGCGACCAGCGGTGACCATAGTCGTGGTTGCCCAGCACGGCAAAGGTGCCCAGACGGCCTTTGACGGCCTGCTGCATCAGGCTTTCGAGCTGCTGGTATTGTTCGGCCGATTCATACGAAACAAAATCGCCCGTGTAAACCACCAGGTCGGGTTTTAGCTGGCAGGCCCGCTGCAGGGCGGAGAGGAGAAAACCCTGATCGACGATGCGGCCCACGTGCAAATCGCTGATTTGCATCAGTGTTTTCCCCTCCCACCACCGGGGCAGCTGCCTCAGGAGCATGGGCAGTTGCACCACTTCCACCCAGCGGGGTTCAATTTGCCAGGTGTACAGGGCTGTGGCTGCCCCCAGCCCCAGTACGCCTTTGATAAACGTTCTGCGTTTCACTTCCTATTCGCTTTTCATGTTGAGCTGATACCAGTTGATGTTACGGGTAAAGTACATAGAGGCAGCCAAGGTAAGCGTAAGCCCCACGGCACCCATGAGCAGGGCATAATCGGTCAGTTGAAGGGTTATGTACATAAAACCATAGATACCCAGCAGAGCCACCACCAGCAGCAGGGATTGCCTGCGGGCTTTGAAGACGCTAAGGGAGTACAAGCCAATCATGCTCACCACGGCAGCGGTAGAGATGAAATAGGCCAGGTTGAACTGGGTATGCTCGGATATGGATACCAGCAGCACATAAAATATGCAAAGGGCCAAACCCACCAATATGTACTGGAAGGGATGAATTTTTCTCTTGCTGATGATTTCGATGAGAAAGAAAATGAGGAAGGTTAGGGCAATGGTCATGACGCCGTACTTGGCCGAGCGCATGGACTTCTGGTAGTCGTCCAGGGGCAGCAGAAATTCGGCACCAAACTCAGCCTTGGGCAGCTCAGTGCGTGGCCCCAGGTCGGTCCAGCTTTGAGGAAAGTTGCGGTTGAGTTGCAAAATTTTCCAACTGGCCTCAAAGCCCGCCTGGCTCACCTCTCGCTGGTCGGGCAGAAAGTTGCCCCTGAAGCTGGGCGCCGGCCAACCGGAGGCCAGCTGTACCTGGGTGACGCTGCCCAGCGGAATAAAACTGAGCTGCTTGCTACCCTGCAGGTCGAGCCGGAAGTCAAAGCTCACGCTTTGCTCCAGGTCCTCGTACACATCGGGCAGGTTGACGGTGATGCCCGAAGCAATGAGCCCCTCCAGCCTGGAGCCGGGCTCCACGGCCAACTCCTCCCCATTCCACTTCAAAAACACCTGCTCCACAATGCCCCTGAGGTCCGAAATGCCAATGGTGAGAAAAGCCTGGTCGTATAGCAGGCGGGGGTATTTTTTGGCAGACACATATTTCTTCAAATCAAAACTGCCGCTGAGGTCCAGCTGCGACTCATATACCACTACTTCATAAATCCCCCGCTTGAGGGTTCGCGGCTCCACCTGCCCCCTGATGCTGAGCACTTCGGGCAGTACGCTGAGGTAGCGCCTGCGCTCCGTAACTTTTCCTTCTTCCACTACCTCCTCCATATAGGGAATGGTGAATATGGGGCCGTTAATCTGCTGAGCTTTTGCCCACTTGGCGCTCACTTCTTCGGTGGCCTGCTGGCTGAGGGATTCCCGCTCATGTATGATGGACTGAATCATAGCGGTGGGAATGAGCAACAACAGCATCAGAATGGTGATGGTGACGAGCTTGAGCATGACCGAGTTTCTGATCCAGCTCTTCAAACTCTCAAGGGGAGATTGTTCTGTGTTCATAGCGAAATAGTTAAAAGTGCTTTGAAATACAAAGTAAAACCAAAAAAAAATTATTTCAATAAATTCTCAATGGCATGTATGTGTTTTTTAAAAGCTGCTTTGCCCTCCTGGGTGGCAAAGTACTTGGTGTTGGGTTTGCGGTTGAGAAATTCCTTTTTGTAGGTCACATAGCCGCTTTTTTCCAGATATTTGAGATGGCTGGCCAGGTTGCCGTCTGTTACTTCCAGCAGGCCCTTGAGGGCGTTGAAGTCCAGGTGGTCGTTGACCATGAGGGCCGCCATGATGCCCAGCCGGGTTTTGTTTTCAAACGCTTTATTTAAGTCTTTGAGTAATTCCTTCACGATCCGTATTTGATCTGCATCAAAATTCCATAAACAATGTGCAACACCCCAAACCCCAGTGCCCAAAACAACAATCCAAAGCCAATAAAGTGCGTGGCGAGCAATCCCAGTACGATTTCGGCAATGCCCAGGCTGCGTATTTCGGTATAGGTGTATTTGCTGGCATTGACCAGGGCCAGGCCGTAAAAGATGAGCGTCAAAGGCGCAAGCAGGCCCACATACCCCCTCAGGAGCAGCATCAGGCAGAGTATGCCTCCGGCAGCCAGGGGAATAAAGAGGTTGATCAGCAGGCGTTTGGTTTGGTAATCCCACAGTTTGAGGCCTTGCCTGCGCGCTTTTCGGGTGGTAAAAAATATGCCCGCCCCTATAGACAGCAGCAGGGTACCTCCGGCTATGAGCAGCAGCAGCAAGAGATTTTCGCGGCTGAGCTCCGCCTGCCGGAACCCAAAGTATTCCTGGCCAGTGTAAATGGTGGTGTAGGCCAGCCAGGCCCCAAGCAGGGCAAACAGACCCGCAAACACCCCCGAAAGGCCACTGAGAGAAATAAAACGCGAAGAGCGTTCCATCATGTCTTTGATCTCCTTGAGGTCGTCCAGGTATTTTTGCTTATCCATACAAATATAAAAGCACTTTGAAATACAAAGTTAAATTACGGCAAGGAGAAAAACAAGTTTCGCCCGCATACTTCGTTTACAAATTTTTTTAAAAAAAAATGAAAACAGGAGGTTACCTTTTGTGCTTTAATGCTATAAATAGGCGGTACGTTAGGGAAAAGCAGGCCGGTGGTAATACAGTAAATGTATTGCTGCCGGTTCTTTTTT
>RFHT01000629.1 GCA_003696835.1 Bacteroidota bacterium | reverse complement strand
TGAAAATGCCTTTCTCAGATTGGAGCAATTCCTCCTCTTTATTCTCCTAAAATTTGACTCAAAGAATAGGCCTAGATGGCTCCATGTACAGTAGTGTGGTTACCGATAAGCAAGGGGAAAGTGCATGAAGCATGCTGTAAAGCATGGTCCTTTACGCAGCATGCCCGAAGGCAATTTTAATTCGGGGGGATTAATTATATTAGCTAAAAAAAATACAGGCATAACACCTCACAAGCTGGGTTAAGTTTTGGTGCGAATAACTGCCTGGGAGTGGCACCCAGCCAGAAAAGGCCAGGTACCCTCAAAAAAAGGGCATGACTTTTTGTTCTATCTTACTTCCCGTATATTTGTAAATAAATGAGTTGAAACCGGACAACCTCCTCTTTCGATACATATACAGGTAGCCATACAGAAAAATTTACCAACACAGAGGAGGGTGATTGAATTATATGATTGAAGCAAACCAAACAGTAAATTCGCCAAAGCTCAGAGAACGGGCCATACTGGCCGGCGTATGCAGGGCTGATATGCGCTTTGAGCAGGCCAAAGAATACCTGGACGAGCTCGCCTTTCTGGTGGAAACGGCCGGCGCCAGGGCCATGCGCAGCTTTATTCAAAAGCTGGAAAAACCCCTCAATGCCACTTACCTGGGCAAGGGAAAACTGGAGGAAATCAAAGTAGCCATAGAAGAAACGGAGGCCAACATGCTGGTGGTGGACGACGACCTTTCGCCCTCCCAGATCCGCAACCTGGACAAACTTCTGGGGGTCAAGGTGCTGGACCGTTCGTCTCTCATTCTGCACATATTCTCGGAGCGGGCCCGTACGGCCCAGGCAAGGATACAGGTGGACCTGGCGCAGTACCAGTACCTGCTGCCGCGCCTGGCCGGTATGTGGACCCACCTTTCGCGCCAGAAAGGGGGCATCGGCCTGAAAGGTGCAGGAGAAAAGGAAATAGAAACCGACCGCCGGGTCATTCGCCAGCGCATCAACAAGCTGCAAAAGGAGCTGGTGAAAATTGAGCGCCAAAACCTTACCCGCCGCAAAAACCGCTCGGACTTTGTGCGCGTGGCCCTGGTGGGCTACACCAATGTGGGCAAATCCACCCTGATGAACATGCTCTCCAAGTCGGCGGTGCTGGCCGAGGACAAGCTCTTTGCCACCCTGGACACCACGGTGCGTAAGGTGGTCTTCAGCGGCATTCCCTTCCTGCTTTCCGATACGGTGGGCTTTATACGCAAGCTGCCCCACCACCTGGTGGAATGTTTCAAAAGCACCCTGGCCGAAGCCCAGGAGTCGGACATACTGCTACACGTAGTGGATGCGGCCCATCCGCAGTTTGAGGACCATATACAGGTGGTAAAGACCACCCTGCGCGAGCTGGGCATACAGGACCGCAGCATGCTCACGGTGTTTAACAAAATCGACCTCATAGATGCCGAAAAGCGGCAGGAGCTCGAGCGCAGCTGGTACGCCAAAGCCAACACCCCGGTGGCTTTTATTTCGGCCAGTGAAAAACTGAACCTGCAGGCCTTCAGGCAGCAGCTAACCGAACTGCTGGTAGAAAAATATACCCAAAAGACCCACAACGGTATGCCCCACCCCCTACTACGCGACTACCGCTATTACCAGCTGGCCGAGGAGTGGGAGCAAGGTTGATTCGCAGCATAAATGGCCCTATCTTTACCCAATGAACAAGCGTCTGCCAATAGGGATTTCGGATTTCAGGGAAATTATTGAGCATGATTATTATTTCGTTGACAAAAGCCTGTTTATCCGGGATGTGATTGAAGGGCCCAAAATAGCCCTCATCAGCCGTCCGCGTCGCTTTGGCAAAACGCTGAATCTCTCCATGTTGCGCTATTTTTTTAGCAATCATACTGATTTCAGCTCGCTTTTTGAGCAGTTGGCCATACAGCAGGGTGGGCCATTGGTTCAAAGCAAAATGGGCAGGCATCCCGTGGTTTTTTTGAGCTTTAAAGATATAAAGGCGCACAACTGGAAGGATGCATATACCCAGATCCGGGCCCTTATCCGTGAGGTACTTACAGATGAATACCGTTATTTGATGGATTGGGAAGGGCTCAACCCGGCTACGCGTAATCAGTTCAGGGCCATTGAGTCGGATAAAAAGGATGGTATTCATTATGCCAGTTTCCTAAAAACTATTTCCAAGACCCTGCACCGCTTTCACCAGCAACCAGCAGTCATTCTCATCGATGAGTACGATACCCCGGTGTATTCGGCCTATGTTCATGGGTATTTGGATGAAATGCTTGCCTTCATGCGCGACCTGCTTAGTGGTGGTCTCAAAGACAATAGCTCACTTGAAAAAGGTGTCATTACAGGGATTATGCGTGTGGCCAAAGAATCGATTTTTTCAGGCCTGAACAACCTGGATGAGTTTTCGGTTCTCACTCACCGCATGTCAGCGCATTTCGGGTTTCTTGAAAAGGAAGTGGAAGCCTTGGTGCGTCACAAACAATTGCCGGCTACGGCCATGGAGGAGATCCGGAACTGGTACAACGGCTATGTAATGGGGGAGCATATCATCTACAACCCCTGGTCTATCCTCAAATATACCGATAAACCCGAAGATGGATTTAAACCTTACTGGATCAACACCAGCGCAAACCTTCTGCTCAAGCGGCTGTTTTTTACCGGAAAGGCCAACATACGGATAGAGCTGGAACAGCTTATCAGGGGGGAAAAGCTCCGCAAGGAGATCATCGAAAACCTCATTCTTAAAGAGTTAGACTACAAAAAACAAGCTGTGTGGAGTTTATTGCTGGCATCGGGTTACCTCAAGGCCGAAAACATGCAGCAAGACCCCTCCACCGGGGTCCGCACTTATGATATTTCAATTCCCAACAAAGAAGTACATTATGCCTATCGCCAGTTGATCGACAGCTGGTTGACAGAACAAAGTGGTTCGGAAGAAATCAGCTACATGCTGCAGGCACTCACCCAGGGCGAAACAAAGCGTTTTGCCCATTTCCTGAAGCACTTCGTGTCCACGGTATTCAGCTTTCACGACACTGCCGGGCCGGAGCCGGAGCGGTTTTATCATGCATTTCTCCTGGGGCTGCTGGTATGGCTGGAACCCCGCTACCACATTCGTTCAAACCGCGAAAGTGGCCAGGGCAGGTTTGATATTGCGCTTACGCCCAAAGACCCCCGGCAAAAAGGCATTATCATAGAAATCAAAAGTCCTTACTTAGACAAAGGCAAAAGCCTGGAAGATGCGGTAGAAGAAGCGGCTCAACAGATGCTTCGGCTGCATTACGCCCGGGAGATGCAGCAGCAGGGAATAACAGACATCGTGCAGTTGGCCATTGCCATACAGGGCAAGGAGGTGCTGGTAAAAGAGGTGCCTCTCACCCCCCCGCAGGAAAAACCGGGGCCGGAATCCTCCTGATCTGGCTCACCAGCCAGGGGGCAATCATTTCCCCAATTTTCCCTATCTTGCCATCCAATTCGCCAAACTCCAACCGATGAACAAAAGCCTCTCTGCCAAGCTATCTCTTTACCTCAACTATTTCGTATTTGCCATCCTGCTCAACAGCGTGGGCATCGTCATTCTCAAAGCCCAGAAGGTGTATGGCGTGGATGAGGTACAGGCCAGTACCCTGGAGCTCTTTAAGGATATGCCCATTGCCATTGTGTCCTTTCTCATCGCCTCCTTTTTGCCGCGAATCGGCTACAAGCGGGCCATGCTGGCAGCCCTGGCCATTGTGAGCCTGGCCTGCATAGGCATGTATGTAGGCAATGCGTTTTGGGCGGCCAAAATGCTGTTTGCGGCCGTGGGGGTTGCTTTTGCCCTCATCAAGGTATCGGTCTATGCCACCATTGGCCTGCTTACGGCCAATGAGCGCGAACACAACAGCCTCATGAGCAGCATTGAGGGGGTGTTTATGTTTGGCATTGCCCTGGCTTATTTTCTCTTTCCGGCTTTCAACCGGCCCGATGACCCCAACAGCTGGCTCAATGTATATTGGCTGCTGGCAGGGCTTTCGCTTTTGTCTTTTGCATTTTTGTTTTTTGCCAAATTTGAAAAGAACTACGAAATACCCGGAGCCGACCTCAAGGACGACCTGCGGCAGATGCTGCTGCTGATGACGCGGGTGCTGGTGGTGGTTTTTGTGCTCAGTGCCTTTTTGTTTGTGATGATTGAGCAGGGCATTATGACCTGGCTGCCCACCTTCAACGACCGGGTGTTGCAGTTGCCCGAAAACGTCAGCATCATGATGGCCAGCATACTGGCTGTATCCCTGGGGGTGGGGCGCATTGCGGCAGGCATACTGGCCAGGCGCTTTTCCTGGCTGTGGATATTGGTTGTGTGCATACTGGCGGCCATGGCGCTGGTGGTATTTGTGTTGCCGCAGGCCATTACGGCAGAGGTGGGGGAAATCAACCGTCTGAGCGATATTCCCTTCATCGGGTTTGCCTTCCCGCTGGTGGGGCTCTTTATAGCTCCCATATACCCCCTGCTCAACTCGGCCGTACTTTCGGCCCTGCCCCAAAAGCTGCACAGCCCCATGACGGGCCTCATCGTGATATTTTCTGCCCTGGGCGGCACGCTGGGCTCGCGTCTGATCGGGATGCTGTTTAAGCATGTAGGGGCTGATACGGCTTTTTATTACACCCTCATTCCTATGTTCATGCTGCTGCTGGCCCTCTTTGTGCTGCGCAGGCTCACCAGCCGGCCAACTGCCTGAGGCAGCCCTGCTTGTGTAGCTGTTTTTATTTCACACCTAAATTCCCCATCCGATGGACCCCGCCCAGGCCGATTTTCGTTCCCCCCGCCAGCGCTTTCAGGAGCTGTTTGAAGCCGTACACCACAGTGGCATGCTACAGGAT
>RFHT01000628.1 GCA_003696835.1 Bacteroidota bacterium | reverse complement strand
CCGGAAAAATGGCCGTGCTGCCTTCTATGGTTCCCAGGGCACCATTTTCAAAGCTCAGAATGGCCAGCCCCAGGTCTTCCCCTTCAATGGCATGCCTCAGGGTGGCAGTCTTGCCTATTACTCCCCTCACCGGACCCATCAGGTGCTGCAGCAGATCAATGGTGTGTATGGCCTGGTTGATGAGGGCTGCCCCCCCGTCACCCCAAAGAGTTCCCCGCCAGCTACTGGATTGGTAGTAGGCATCGTCCCGGTACCATTTGACGTAGGCATTACCCAACACCAACCTGCCGATTTTGCCCTGTTCAACAGCCGCTTTCATGTGCTGGTAAGCTTCCCGAAAGCGGTTTTGAAAGATGCAACCCAGCTGAAGTCCGGCCTTTTCGCAGGCGCGAATCATCTCATCGGCACGGCTGAGGCTGATTTCAATGGGTTTTTCCGTAAGCACATGTACGCCTTTGCGGGCTGCCGCCAGGGCGGGCTCCAGGTGCCGGCCGCTGATGGTACAAATGCAAAGTACATCTATGGGCTGCTCATCCAGCATGTGCTCGTGCCGGGTGTACCAGGGCACGCCATACTGCTTGCCAACAGCTGCAGCACGCTCCTCAGAGCTGCTGCACACGGCTGCCAGCTCACAGTTAGGCAACTCCCGTATGCTGCGAATATGGAAATGGGCAATGCTTCCCAGGCCCGTTATGGCAAAGCGCCATTTTTTTTCGCTCATTTGAAGGAATGAGTAATTTGGTTTTGTAAATAGTAGGTTGAATTTTTACCCTTCATTCTCCAACTGAAAATTCAACCAGATGCTAAAGATACACTTTCCTCCGCGTATTTCCACCCCAGGCAGGGAGGGGAAATGTTTGAACCCGGCTTGGTACCTGCTGGGAATGGCCCTGTTCCTGTTTTTTCTGGCTGCGGGGAGCATCCAGGCTCAAACCGACAGCCTGCCTGCCGACAGCCTGCGGCTGCTGGAGCTGCCCGCCGTAGAGCTTACGGCAACGCGTCTGGCCTTTAGCAGCCAGCGCGCGCCCCTGGCAGTAAGTGTAGTGGACCAGGCCCTGGTACAACGGGCACAGCCCCAGCTTTCGCTGCAAGAGAGTATGCAGGCAGTGCCGGGCGTTTTTACACTCAATGCGGAGAACTTTGCCCAGGACCTGCGCATTGCCATCAGGGGCTTTGGGGCCAGGGCTGCCTTTGGCATCAGGGGCATCAAGCTGCTGGTGGACGGAGTACCCGAGTCCACCCCCGACGGCCAGGCCCAGCTCGACAACCTGGACCTGGGCCTGGTCGAGCGAATAGAAGTGGTGCGGGGGCCCAGCTCGGGTTTGTATGGCAATGCCTCGGGCGGCGTGATCAGCATACGCACCCAGCAGGCAGGAGAGAACCCCTACGTGGAAGGACGCCTTTCGGTTGGCAGCTATGGCTTTCAACGCTATCAACTGAAAACAGCTGCCCAACTGGGCAAATTTCAATACGTATTGTACAATGCCTATACCCAAATCAAAGGCTATCGAGAGCACAGTGGGATGAAAAACAACCTGCTCAATGCGCGTTTGCAGCTGGAGCCCGATAGCCTCTCCCGTATTGTGCTGTTATTCAATCATTTGTATAGCCCTCAGGCGGATGACGCGGGCGCCCTCACCCTGGATCAAATGGCAGAAAATCCCCGGCAGGCGCGCGACCGCAACCTCGCATTTGCAACAGGAGAGGAAGTGGAGCAGGGCCGCCTGGCACTGCAATACCAGCGCAGGTTGGCAAAGGGCCACCAGCTCAGGCTGAGGTCCTACTACCTGTACAGAGATTTCAACAACCGGCTGCCTTTTGAGACGGGAGGGAGGGTATCCCTCAACCGTACCTACTGGGGAGGAGGACTCAACTACCTCTACCAGGGGAAATTACTGGGACTGGAGTACCACTCAAATGTAGGGCTGGACGTGGATATACAAAACGACCATCGTCAGCGATTTGACAACCTGCAGGGAGAGCAGGGCGAAAAAAGGCTGGACCAGGACGAAGCCTTCCGCAGCACAGCTGCCTTCTGGATGCAAAAACTCAGGCTGTTGCCTGCCTGGGAATTGTCCCTGGGTATGCGGCTGGATGTGCTGCACCTTGAGGCCCGGGATGCATTCCTCACAAATGGCGACGACAGCGGTTCGCTTTCCTACCGCCAGTTCAACCCCATAGTGGGAATGAGCTATGTGTTGGGGCCGGGCATGGTGCTGTACACCAATCTGGCTACGAGCTTTGAAAGCCCGGCTCTGAGCGAGCTTTCGGCCAATCCGGCAGGCAGTGGGGGCTTCAATGCTGAGCTGAAACCTCAACGGGCAACCAACTACGAGCTGGGGCTGCGGGGAGAGGCAGCCGGCAAGCTGGCCTGGGACCTGGCCCTGTTCAGCATTGCGCTTCGGGACGAGCTGGTGCCCTATGAATTACCCGATTTTCCGGGGCGGACCTTCTTCCGAAATGCGGGCCGTTCGGCCCGAAAAGGGATAGAAGCCAGCCTGAAATGGCGCATCATCAAGTCCCTGGAGCTGCAAAGCAGTTATACCTACAGCGACTTTCGCTACCGCGAATACACCACCCCCGACGGTAATTTCGAAGGCAACCGCCTGCCCGCCATCCCTCCCCACCACTTTTACCTCGGGCTCACCTACCAGGCGTCCCGCGGATTCATGGCCCGTTTACAGCTCAGAAGGGTGGGGGAGATGTACGCCGAAGATTTCAATGAGGTGCGCATTGCACCCTTTACTACCCTCAATATGCAGCTGGCTTACCCGCTGGTTTTTAACCAATGGGAAATGGAATTTTTTATGGGGGTAAATAACCTGCTGGATGCCACTTATCCCTCCAACATACGCATCAATGCTTTTGGGATGCGCTATGTGGAACCTGCAACAGGCAGGTTTGTGTTTGGAGGAATGAGGCTGCGGCTGGGTAAGCCCGGCCAGCCCTGATAGCAGGCAAGGGCGTAGCCCTCAAAGGTTTTTCAGCGCGGCACTCAGCTCCTCTACCGAGGCGAGAACCACCTGGCGGGCCGCATTGAAAATGCCGGGAAGCTGCTCTTTGTCCAGGTCGTTGCGGCAAATATTCACTATGCGCTGCATGGTTTCCTTTAAGCGGTCCATCCCCATGATGCCCACCGAGCTCTTGAGCTTGTGTGCGCACTTGCCCAGCGCGTCGTAGTTGTGCTCATCGAGGTGTTGTTGCATCTGGTCGAGTAACTCGGGGGTATCTTTGAGATAGCGGTCAATAGCTTTGCGCACAATGGTATCATCGCCCATTGAGATTCCTTTCAGGTAGGTAAGGTCTGTATAAGGAGGGGTGCCCATAGATGCAGGAATTTCATTTATGGAATGATCCGTATTATCGGGTTCGGCGGTATGCTTGCCATTTACTACACCGGCCTTGACAGCTGGCTGGGGTGCATGCGTTCGCCACTTGTAGTTTTGGCGTGCGTGTTGCACAATTTTGCTGTAGAGGTGCCCTGGCTCAAAGGGTTTGGAGATATAGTCGTTCATGCCTACTTTCAGGCAGGTATCATCCATACCAGTAAATGCATTGGCCGTAATGGCAATGATGGGGGTATCCCTGGCCGGGGCTGCCATCTGGCTCCTGATGCGTTGGGTGGCTTCGTAGCCATCCATTTCAGGCATTTGCAGGTCCATCAAAATGAGGTCGTAAGACTTGTGCTCGAGTACGTCCAGGCATTCCTTGCCGTTATTGGCTATGTCGATATTGGCACCCCAGGCTGAAACGATTTTTTTGGTCACCAATTGGTTGAGGGGGTTATCCTCTACCAGCAGCACTTCCAGGCCTTTGAGACTGTCTTTGTCCAGTTCTTCGGCTTCGGGGTACTGAGTACTTTCTTCTTCACTGATGCCAAAATCGAGCTCAAAGGTAAAGACAGAGCCCTGACCTACACTGCTGGAGACAAAAATGTCTCCTCCCTGTAGTTTAACCAGTTGTTTGACAATGGTCAGCCCCAGGCCGGTGCCATTGTATCGCCTGCCAATGGATTGGTTTACCTGATTGAAGCTTTCGAATATGTTTACCAACTGGTGGGAGGGAATGCCAATGCCCGTATCACTCACGCAAAACTCTATGCGTACGCGGTCGGCTTCGCGGATTTTGGCACGGCCTTCCACGCGTATGTAACCTTTGTGGGTGAATTTGATGGCATTTCCGATGAGGTTGAGCAATATTTGGGTCAGGCGCACATTGTCGCCTATGATATACCTGGGTAGCTCAGGATCGAGATCAAAAATGAGGTCGAGCGACTTTTCCCTGGCATTGAGCTCCATCATTTCCCTCAGAGCAGAAAATACCTGGGAGAGGTTAAATACATTGTGGTGAAAGTCAATCTTGCCGGCCTCAATCTTGGAGAGGTCCAGTACGTCATTCACCACAGCCAGCAGGGTTTCCCCGGCCGTTTTGATGGCGTTGAGGTGCTCCCTTTGCTGGGGAGTGGGTTGGGTGTTGAGCAAGATGTTGGTGAGCAGCAAAATGGGGTTGAGCGGGGTGCGTATCTCGTGGCTGGTTTTGGCCAGAAAGTCCTGTTTGAGCTTGGCCGACTGCTCGGCCAGGTCTTTTTCTATGGCCAGCTGCTCCATGGCTTTGCGCTCCGAAATATCCTGGGTGGTACCAATGAGACTGGTGTAGTTGCCCAGGCGGTCCTTTTGCGCCTTGCCCTGTATAATGGCGTATTTGACACGCCCGTCGGGAAAGGGAATTTTGTGCTCCACCTCAAAGGTACCGCCGTCTTTAAAGGCCTGTATAAAACAAAGGACCACCTTCTCCTGGTCGTCGGGGTGAATGGACTGAATGTAATCTTCCAGGGTCCTGAGTTTGCGGTTGTCATCCTGCTCAAATATGCGGTATATTTCTGGCGAGCAACTGAGCAGGTTGTTATGTACATTGATTTCCCAATGCCCCACCTTGGCCAGTTGTTGGGCCTGCTTGAGCCTGAGTTTGAGCTGGTTTCGCTCAAAAGCATAGCGGATACTACGTTCCAGCAACCGGCCTTTTTTGCCTTTGACCAGCTCATCCATCAAATCATTTTTAAACAGGAAATCCTGTGCCCCCGACTGTATGGCCTTGAGCCCCAGTTCGTCTTCATTGGCTCCGGTAAGGACAATGATGGGCGTATCGGGAAAGCGCTGGTGGAGGTTCAGAAAGGTGTCTATGCCCGAGCAATCCGGTAAATCCAGGTCCAGCAAAACCAGATCAATCCGGTTTTCCTCATCTGCCATCATCTCAATGCCCTGAGAAAGACGGGCCGCCCGCAACATATTCACTTCTATCAGGCGGGCATGCTTTAAGTATTCCTCCAGCAAGCGGGCATCGCCCGGGTTGTCCTCAATCAGCAGTATGTGTATGACTGTTTTCACAAATTCACCGGTTAGGGTTTGTTGGCAATGTTGCCGTATGGAACCAAAACAGCTCTATGCTTTTTACAACTTCTATAAATCGGGTAATATCTACCGGCTTTGTTATATAGCAATTAGCGTGCAATTGATAGCTTTTTTCAATATCTGCCTG
>RFHT01000627.1 GCA_003696835.1 Bacteroidota bacterium | reverse complement strand
CTGTTGTACACGGCCTTTTGGGCGTTTTGGCCCCAGGTAAAGGGTGCGTGATTGGCCACGAGCACCATCTCTACTTCCTTAGGGCTCAGCCTGCGGTCTTTCAGCGCATTGAGGATCTGAAAACCCGTTTGGTATTCGTAGTCTCCCTGAATCATCTCATCACTCATGACCGGTGCACAGGGGATATCCACTGTGAGGTGGTCGGCATGGGTGGTGCCCAGTATGGGAATGTCCCGCCCGGCCTGGGCCCAGGCCGTGGCATAGGTGGAGTGGGTGTGTGCAATGCCGCCAATGTGCTCCCAGTGGCGGTACAGTACCGCATGGGTTTGGGTATCGGAAGAAGGGCGCAGCTTGCCTGCTACTACCCGGGCGTCGAGATCTACCACCACCATGTCGGCAGGGGAGAGCTGCTCATAAGGCACCCCGCTGGGTTTGATGGCAAAAACGCCCAGCTCGCGGTCGAAGGCACTCACATTGCCAAAAGTAAAGAGCACCAGCCCCAACCGGGGCAGTTGCATGTTGGCTTCGTAGGCCGCTTCTTGTAGATGGGTATAGGATGGCATGAAACTATGGGTTGGAGGTTGTAGCGGTAAATTTTGGAAATTCACATGCCTGGCAAAAATACTATTTACTTTGGTTTCTGAGGGCATTCATTTCATTTTCCGCCCGATTCATTACATCCGGTAGTTTTTTATCCCCCTTTGGGTTTGATTATTAGGGTATAAGCCTGTAACTTGCGGCGTTTTCTGAAAAACGTGATTTTTATTATAGAATAATAAATACCAGCAAACCTGATGTCAGTAAATAAAGGAAAAGTTTCGCAAGTAATCGGCCCGGTGGTCGATGTGGATTTCAGTGGTGAAGGTGCCCACCTGCCCAGGATCTACGACGCTTTGAGCATCCAAATGAAAGATGGTCATACCCTTGTGCTGGAAGTGCAACAACACCTGGGGGAGAATCGCGTGCGCGCCATCGCCATGGATTCTACCGATGGCCTGGAGCGCGGCATGGAAGCCGTGGACATGGGCACGACCATTTCCGTACCCGTAGGCGACGATATACGGGGGCGGCTGTTCAACGTAACGGGTGCACCCATTGACGGGCTCAAAGAAGTCAACGCCCCCGAGCGTTACTCCATTCACGGCTCAGCGCCCAAGTTTGAAGAGCTCAAAGTGGAGCCTGAGGTGCTGTACACCGGTATCAAGGTGATTGACCTGCTGGCGCCCTACCTCAAAGGAGGAAAAATTGGCCTCTTTGGAGGTGCCGGGGTGGGAAAAACGGTTTTGATTCAGGAGCTGATCAACAACATCGCGCTGGCCCACGACGGACTTTCGGTATTTGCAGGTGTGGGTGAGCGTACCCGCGAAGGAAACGACATCCTGCGCGAGATGATCGAAGCCAATGTGGTAAAATATGGGGAGCAGTTTAAACACAGCCTGGAAGAAGGTAGCTGGAACCTCGATGCAGTGAATTATGACGAACTGCGCGACTCCAAGCTCACCATGGTATTTGGTCAGATGAACGAGCCTCCGGGCGCCCGCGCCCGCGTGGCCCTCACCGGGCTCACCATTGCCGAGTACTTCCGCGATGGCAACAAGGAAGACGCCAAAGGACGCGACGTGCTGTTCTTTATCGACAACATCTTCCGTTTTACCCAGGCGGGCTCCGAGGTATCGGCACTGCTGGGCCGTATGCCTTCGGCGGTGGGTTACCAGCCCACCCTGGCCTCCGAAATGGGCGCCATGCAGGAGCGTATTACCTCCACCAAGCGCGGCTCCATTACCTCTATTCAGGCCATTTACGTACCTGCCGACGACTACACCGACCCCGCTCCGGCCACTACCTTTGCCCACCTCGACGCCACCACCGAGCTTTCGCGCTCCCTCTCGGCCCTGGGCATCTACCCCGCTGTGGACCCCCTTACCTCTACTTCGCGCATCCTTCAGCCCGACATTGTAGGGGAAGAACACTACAACTGTGCCCAGCGGGTGATACAGCTGCTGCAGCGCTACAAAGAATTGCAGGACATCATTGCCATCCTGGGTATGGATGAGCTCTCCGATGAAGACAAGCAGGCCGTGGCCCGTGCCCGTCGCGTGCAGAAATTCCTTTCACAGCCCTTCTTCGTGGCCGAGCAGTTTACCAACATTCCCGGCCAGTTTGTAAAAATTGAAGACACCATACGCGGCTTCAATATGATCATTGACGGCGAGCTGGACCACCTGCCCGAAAACGCCTTCTACCTCAAAGGTGGAATTGATATGGCCATTGAGGCCGGCGAAAAAATGCTGGCACAGGCCTAAGCCTGAGGAGTTCAACTTGTTTGGAGGCAGGGCCTGCGGCCCTGCCCTCCCAAAACCAACAGAGCATAATGAAAACTTTTGATTTGGAAATAGTTACCCCTGAAAAGCAGGTTTTTGCAGGCGCTGTACAAAGCGTGCAGGTACCCGGCACACAGGGCAGCTTTCAGGTGTTGCACCAGCATGCTCCCATCATTTCCACCCTCAGCAAAGGCAAAATCAAACTCGTCAATGCTGCAGGGGAGGAACATACCTACAGCATGCAGGATGGCGTCATTGAAGTGCTCAACAACAAGGCCATCGTGCTGGTGGAGCGCATTCTGGACGAAGACTAACGTCAACTTAATACTCACATCATAGCCTTCGGTGAGGAAAGCATACTGCTTCGCGCCGGAGGCATTTTTTATTCCTGGTATTTTTTGCCCCAGCGTTGCTGTAAAAACTGCTGGATTTTTTTTTCGATGCCTTTGGCTTTGGGCTTGTAAAAACGTCTGCCTGAGAGGGCTTCGGGTAAAAACTCCTGGTGATTTTGCTCCTCATAGTCGTGCGAATACTTGTAGTTTTTGCCATAACCCATATTTTTCATCATGCGGGTAGGGGCATTGCGCAGGTGCAGGGGCACCGGGTGAGGAGCTTCGTTTTTTACCACTTGCATGGCTTCGTTAATGGCTGCATAAGCCGCATTGCTTTTCTCGCTGGTGGCCAGGTAGGTGGTAGTTTGTGCCAGAATAATGCGGGCTTCGGGCATGCCAATGACGTTCACACTCTGAAAGCAGGCATTGGCCAGCAGCAGGGCGTTGGGGTTGGCATTGCCGATGTCCTCGGCAGCCAGGATGATGAGCCTGCGGGCAATAAACTTGATGTCCTCGCCTCCGTCCAGCATGCGTGCCAGCCAGTAAATGGCCGCATTGGGGTCGCCTCCCCGCACCGATTTGATGAAAGCCGACACCAGGTCGTAGTGCATTTCCCCACTTTTGTCGTAGAGGGCAATGTGCTCCTGGGCGCTGGCCACAATGGCTTCATCGGTTACCACTATTTTTTCTTCACCGGGCCGGGTATTGACCAGGATTTCCAGCAGGGCCAGGCTCTTGCGGGCATCTCCGGCAGCCAGGCGGTAAATAGCAGCGGTTTCTTTGAGCTCGATTTGCTTGTTGGAGAGCACTTCATCTTTCTCTATGGCCATTTCCAACAACTGGCGCACCTCCTCTTCCGACAAGGCGTGCAGGGTGTACACCTGGCAACGCGACAATAAGGCACTGTTTACTTCAAAGGAGGGGTTTTCGGTGGTAGCCCCTATGAGGGTAATGCGGCCCTTTTCCACGGCGCCCAGCAGGGAGTCCTGCTGGGCCTTGTTGAAGCGGTGGATTTCGTCTATAAACAAAATGGTACCCGGCCGCCCCTGGGCAAAGCGCAGTACCTCGCGCACATCTTTTACCCCGGCCTGCACCGCACTAAGCTGGCGGAAGGGCCGCTCGGCCGTTTGGGCGATGATCTGGGCCAGGGTGGTTTTGCCCACCCCGGGAGGCCCCCAAAAGATCATGGAGGGGATGCGCCGGCTCGCAATGGCCCGCATAAAGGCGCTGTCCGGGGCCAGCAAATGGCGCTGACCGATGACCTCTTCCAGCCGCCTGGGCCGCACCCGCTCCGGAAGAGGAGCCAGATGGCTGCCCGGCTGATAATGTTCAAACAAATTCATCGTTCTCATCCTTGGTACCAAATAGTAAAGCTAATCAAAAAATAGCTTATTTGGCCTGCCCGGCCCTGTTGGATATTCCCCCTTTATTCCTTATATATGGCCCTGGTAGCCTTTGAGCTGGCTGTACAAACCCCTAAATATTTTTCGGATGGACCCCAAAAAGCGCATTGCAGAGCTTACCGAGCAAATTAAGCAACACAATTACAATTACTACGTCCTGGCCCAACCCACCATCTCTGACTACGAGTTTGATATGCTCCTCAAAGAGCTGGAAGAGCTGGAGGCCCAATATCCCGAATACGCCCTGCCCGACTCGCCTACCCGCCGGGTAGGTGGCACTGTCACCAAGGAGTTTCCCACTTATCAGCACCTCAGGCCCATGCTCAGCCTGAACAACAGCTACTCCAAAGCAGACATAGAGGAATTTGACCGGCAGGTGCAAAAACTAAGCGGAGGCAAGCCCTATACCTACCTGCTCGACCACAAGTTTGATGGGGTGTCCCTGAGCCTGCATTACGAAAACGGGCTGTTGGTACGGGGCGTAACGCGTGGCGACGGGGTGCAGGGTGATGACATCACCCCCAATGCGCGCACCATTCGCACGGTGCCCCTCAGGCTGCGGGGTACAGGCTACCCCCCCAGGCTGGAAGTGCGGGGCGAAGTGCTGATGCACAAAGACGAATTTAAAAAACTCAATGAAGAAAGAGACGAAAACGGCGAGCCTCCTCTGGCCAACCCGCGCAATGCCACAGCTGGCACCCTCAAGCTGCAGGATTCCTCCATCGTGGCCAGCCGCCCCCTGTATTTTTATGCCTACTACCTGCTTACTGATACCCCGCTGGCGCGTACGGATTTTGAGCTGATGGAACTGCTCAGGCAGTGGGGATTCAAGCTCAGCGGAGCCTACCAGGTTTGTCATAACCTGGATGAGGTATTTGCCTACCTCGACCACTGGGAAGAGGCCCGCCATGAGCTGAAGTACGACATAGATGGCATCGTAATCAAGGTCAACGAGCTGGAGCTGCGCGATGAGCTGGGCAATACGGCCAAGGCACCCCGCTGGGCCATTGCCTTTAAATACAAGGCCGAGGAAGCCGTTACGCGCCTGTTGTCGGTGAGTTTTCAGGTGGGAAGAACGGGCAAAATTACCCCGGTGGCCAACCTGCAGCCCGTGCTGCTGGCCGGTACCACCGTAAAGCGGGCTTCCCTGCACAATGCAGACGAAATACGCAGGCTGGACCTGCACGAAGAAGACTACGTGAAGGTGGAAAAAGGAGGCGACATCATCCCCAAGGTGATTACTGTGCTGCGCGAAAAGCGAAAGCCCGGAGCTCGCCCCATTACCTTCCCGGAAAACTGCCCGGCCTGCGGCACCCCCCTGGTAAAGGAAGAGGGAGAAGCCAACCACTTTTGCCCCAATACCCAGGGCTGTCCCCCACAGATCAAGGGGCGCATCATTCACTTTGCCAGCCGGGGCGCTATGGACATTGACGGCCTGGGAACCGAAATTGTCAACCAGCTCGTGGATGCCGGACTGGTAAAAAACTACGCCGACCTCTACGACCTCACCTATGAGCAGCTGGTAGGGCTGGAGCGCTTTGCTGAGCTTTCGGCTCGAAATTTGCTCAACAGTATTGAGAAGAGTAAACAAAAGCCCTTCGATAAGGTACTATTTGCCTTAGGAATCCGTTTTGTTGGTGCTACCGTTGCCAAAAAACTTGCCCGCCATTTTACCAGTCTTGAAGCGCTCGCCCAGGCAGAGCTCGAAACCCTCAAAAGTGTGCCCGATGTAGGTGAGCAAATCGCCCGGAGTGTACGCGAGTTTTTCTCCCATCCCGAAAACCTCAAAACCGTTCAGCGGCTGCTCGATGCCGGTTTGAAGGTGCGAATGGAGAAAATAGGCACTCAATCTGAACAGCTGATTGGAAAAAGTTTTGTAATTTCAGGAGTTTTTAACTCACATAGTAGAGAGGAAATTAAAGAGCTAATTGAATCATTGGGGGGAGAAGTGAAGAGTTCGGTTTCCAGCAAAACCACTTATTTGCTCGCTGGAGAGCATGCAGGCCCCTCCAAGATCAGCAAAGCCCAAAAATTAGGCGTTACTATTATTTCTGAACAAGAATTTATGGAATTAATCGCATGAAATGGATTAGTCGCATTAAAGAACGGTACAGCAAAGAACGGATTCGCAATCTCGATGATATAGGAACCCATTATCAAAGGGACTTCATTGATATAGAGAAAGCCAAGCGCATTGGCATTATCGTTAACATGAACCAGTGTACCAATGATGACCTGAAGCTCATCTATGCTTACATTGATGCCTTGAGGGAAAAGAAAAAACAGATACTGGTTATTGAACTGAACTTCCTCAAAAAGTCCATACCGGAGCTCAGTGGCGCCTTCGACAGCATTTTTATCAATCCCGCCAACCTCAACTGGCTGGACTATCCCACTCCTGCCATAGAGAAAAAGATTCAAAAATTTGACCTGGACATCCTCATTGACTTTGACCACTCCGACCGCATGACGGCCAAGTATGTATGCAGCATGGCACGGGCCAAGACGCGTACGGGCATGCATACCGAGGGCTTTGAAGGCTGTTATGAGCTGATGATTAAGCCCAAGGATGCCGATGTAAACGGCTATAATGGCGAGCCAAAGCTCAAAAACATGATCAAGGAGTTTGATTACTTCCTCAATATGATTGGCTATTGATTTTCCCCTGCCAGGTATTAGATTTGTAGCTCAATGCCGCATATTGTCTTGCTGCTTTAACATCTCTTTCCATGACACAATTTGCAGGAACTGGGGTAGCGGTAGTTACTCCTTTTACCGAAACGGGTGCTGTAGATTATTCAGCACTCGCCCGCATTATTGAACACCTCATTGCGGGCAAGGTAGAGTATCTGGTTGTACTGGGTACCACGGGCGAGTCTGTTACCCTTACCCCGGCCGAACAACAAAGGGTGATAGCTACCTTTTTTGACATCAATGCAGGCCGGCTGCCCATCGTGATAGGGGTGGGAGGAAACAATACGGCCAGCATTTGCAATAAGCTGGAGGAAATCAGTAAGTCCTTTCAGCCTGCCGGCATTCTTTCGGTGAGCCCCTATTACAATAAACCCAACCAGGAAGGCATTTACCAGCACTACCGCAGCATTGCCTCCCACACCGATTTGCCCATTATCCTGTATAATGTTCCCGGCCGCACGGCCTCCAATATTACGGCTCAAACCACGATACGGCTTGCACGCGATTTTTCTAATATTGTAGCCATCAAGGAAGCTTCAGGGGACCTGGTGCAGTGTATGGAAATTGTGAAGGGTCGCCCCCGGGGTTTTCAGCTCATTTCGGGCGACGACATCCTCACCCTACCCATGATGAGTATAGGGGGGCAGGGAGTAATTTCGGTGCTGGCCAATGCATTTCCGCTGCACATCAGCGAAATGGTGCGCAATGCGCTGGCAGGCAATTGGCAAGAAAGTAACAGCCAGCATTACCGTATGTTGAGGTTGATGCAGCTGGCCTTTTTGGAAGGAAACCCCACGGGCATCAAAGCCATGATGCAGGCACAAGGCTTATGTACACCAGATGTACGTTTGCCTCTGGTACAGGCGAGCGCTCAGCTTCAAAGTACAATAGCAAAAGAATTGGCACAACTGTGAAGCGTACCAATTCTTTGCGGTTTCCTTAGGATCAGCGCGGATGCGGAGGATCAGCGCTGATGCGGGCTGTAATCCGGGAACTTAGTCCGCGTTCTTTTTGGCTTGAATATCATTCCGGATTTCCTGTGCAAGATTTTTCAGGTCTTGCATTGCCTTACGGGCACGGGTACCAGCAGCTTTGTTGTTTTTTTCGTAAAACTTCATGAAGTCATCTTGGATGCTGATAACCAGGCTCTTTAGTTTTTCGTATTTTTCCATTTGGTTTACTATTTGTGAATAAAAGCAATATGGCAACAAAATGTGTTATTTGCAAGCAAAATTAGATTTTAATTGAGTTTTATTGCAGAAAGTTCGGGATTTTTGTACACCCCTTGCTCAATTCTGCCCCTTACAACTTCAAAAGCCTCCAAAGTTCTGGCTACATCTTCCTCTGTATGAGCGGCTGTAGCAATGAGGCGAAGCATAATCAGCCCACGTTCTATCACGGGGTAAATTACTGGCGAACAAAACAGGCCCATGTTTTCCCGCAGATCACAGGTAACGCCGACGGCTTCCTGATCGCTGCCCTCCAAATATACCGGCGTAACGGGCGATTGGGTGGTGCCTATATCAAAGCCCCTTTCCTTGAGACCTTCCTGCAGCAGGCGCACGATCTTCCAGAGCTTTTCGCGTAGCTCGGGCATGCTGCGCAGCATTTCCAGCCGCTTGATGGCGCCTATGGTCATGGGCAGGCAGAGCGACTTTGCATAGATCTGGCTGCGCATGTTGTAGGCCAGGTAATTGATCACCTTGGCATCGCCACATACAAAGGCCCCAAAGCCCGCCATGGACTTGGCAAAGGTATTGAAGAGCACGTCTATTTTGTCCTGCACCCCAAAGTGCTCGCCCGTGCCTATACCCGTGGCCCCCATCACGCCAAAGCCGTGGGCGTCGTCCACCAGCAGGCGGGCGCCGTATTTTTCCTTCAGCTCAGCCACCTGGTCCAGTTGGCCCAGGTCGCCCCGCATGCCAAACACCCCCTCGGTGATGATGAGGATACCGCCGCCGCTGCGTTCGGTAATTTTTTGAGCCTTTTTTAGCCTGTCTTCCAGCTGAGCCATGTCATTGTGGGCATACACAAAGCGCTTGGCCATGCTCATGCTCATCCCATCCATGATGCAGGCATGGGCCAGCTGGTCATAGACGATCACATCCTTGCGGTCGGTAAGGGTTTGGATAATGGATACCATCCCCTGGTAGCCAAAGTTCATCAAAAAGGCTTTTTCCTTTTGCATAAACTCGGCCACCTGCCGCTCAAATTCTTCGTGGTAGTCCGTTTGGCCGGTAAGCATGCGCGAGCCCATAGGAGCAGCAAGTCCCCATTGGGCGGCAGCTTCGGCATCTACTTTCCTGATTTCGGGATGGTTGGCCAGCCCGAGGTAGTTGTTCAATGACCAGGTGAGCATTTTTTTGCCCCTGAAGGTCATGTGTGGCGAAATCTCACCTTCCAGTTTGGGAAAAGCGAGGTAACCGTGCCCTTTGGCAGCATACTGACCCAGGTCAGTAGCCATGTTGCGATCGATCTTATCAAATATATCCAAGACCTTTATGATTAAGTTGAAACATTAAAAAATACCCAGTGCGGCAAAGTTAAAACTATTTCCTGAAATTGAAAATCAAACATTTATCGCCTTTTGGAGCCATAGGGCCAGTATTTTTGACATTTCGATAGCTCAACGCCCCTACTGCTGCATTATTGTGAGCAGCGGAGGGCAAACGGTTTTTTCTTTCAAAAAAAAAGCCCTTGTGTATGCATACACAAGGGTTCTGGCCTATCAACATGCTAAGGAATCCTCAAAAAATATGCTTTGATGGGGCTTAGGGAATGTAAAGTGGGACATTGATCCAATAACTGAGGCTGCTGCCGTTTTTGCGGGCCGGGCGAAAGCGCAGGTGGTGAATATAGGCTTCGCATACTTTGGCCAGTTCAGGGTTGTTGGATTCCAGTATCTGGTGGGCCCGGTAGCGTCCCTGGGGACTCACCAGTACCCTGGCCAGTACCCGGCCACCCGCAATTTGCTGCAGGTTTTTGTGGTTTTGTATTTCCCGTATGACCCGGTACTTGTTTACGGGTATGGGCAGCCGGTCCACCTGTATGTACTCATACAGCCCGGGGGTTGTTTGCCAGCTGGACTGGCTGTATTTGTAGAGGTGGCTGCTGCAGGTCTTTCGGTCAACTTCCAGGCGGGTGCTTTCACCTGCACAGCGGTTTTGGGTCACATCAGACACCCACTGGCGCAGGGCGAAGATCAAACCGATGAGGGTAAGGAGAATCCAGAAATTTCTTTTTTGTGCCGACATAAGAGGAGGTATGAGAGGTGTAACAATGAAGCTTATATATAATGTACGTTTTTTTCTCTCTGGCTGTTGTTCCGTTTCCGCGCTTTATTTGGTCAAAAACCTTACGAATGTGTCATTTCACCCCTGCCGATCTATCATCCGTGTGGCCTGCCTGAAGGTCTGTGTTGTGAATATTGGCCGGGCTGATGTAAATTTGTTCAATATGAAGACCCAAACCCTTTTGCGATCATGAAATCTTTTTCCCTGTGTATGTGTTATGCTTTGCTGGCCCTGGTACTGGCGGGGGGCTGCCAGCAGGATCCCATTCCCCCACAAGTTGGCCCGGGTGATTTTGATTTGCTTCACTACGATGGCAGTAACCTCACTGCGCCCCGCCTGCCCGGCAACACCTACGAGGCCGGGGCCATGTTTCCGGCTGCCGAGGTAGCCCGGTTTGAGGGACGCGACCTCATCGAAATTCAGTTTTTCATTCTCAATGCCCCCAAGAGCTGTACCGTCAAGCTTTACAAAGGCACTTTCCAGGGGGAGCCCAATGAGCTGATTTTCTCTGAATCCGTTACCAATGTGCTGGAAGCAAACAAGTGGAACTACCTCGAACTGGATACGCCCATCAAACTGGAGGCCGCAGACCTGTGGATTTGTGTGGAGTTTTCACACGACGGCACTCAGGCAACCCTGGGCTGCGATCCCGGCCCGGCCCACGAAAATGGCGACTGGCTTTTTGATGAGGCCGACGGCAACTGGGCCTCGCTTCGAAGCCGTACCGGCTCCCAGATCAGCATCAACTGGAATATCAGAGGGCGGATTGCCCCGCAATAGGGCTAGTCATCCAGCCCCATGATGCCCGAAGTGGGCTGCTGTATGGAAGAGGGGAGTTCTTTTTCGATTACCTCCCACTTTCCAGCCTCATTGCGCAGCAGCAGACGGCTGCCCGGCAGCATATTAAACACGGCCTCATTGATGAGCTTGCCGCGTACTTTGCACAGGTTGTAGTTATTGAATACACCCTGGTTGTGCAGATTACCTGCTGTGATAAAGGCGGCTTCGGGCCCGTTGTGCGTATAGGCGCCTGGCAGGGCGGTGTATTCCATCACGTCTATTTTGCCTGAAGCGCTATTGTTGATCTTCCCCTCATTGATAAGCCGGTTTACCATGAGTTCGCCCCGGTTGGTGAGCTGGCCCGTAGCGCCTATTTGCACATCGCCCGCCAGGGCGTACAGGGTAGAGCCCAACCCCAGGTCCATGCTGCCCGCTATGTTCAGCTTGTAATCAGTGATATACACCATGCCCCTCAGCACAATTTTTTCTTCTTCCCTGATGTGGGTGCCCGGGTAGGCCGGAGACCAGTTGGCCGGGTTTTCGTATAAATTATCCTCCCGGGCTGAGAAAAAATAGACCTGCTCAGTACTGCTGGCATGAAACCAGAATACCAGCAGGCTTAAACAGCCCAGTAACAGTACCGAAATCATGCCCCAGAGGCGTAGTTGTAAGCCAGGTTTGCGTAAAAATCGGATTCGCCGGGATTGTTTCATGCTCCAAATGCGTGCTCAAGCCGTTAAAACCCCCATTTTGGTTTTTGTTGTGTAAATTTCAAATTGAATACCTTCCGAATTTCTACAGATGTGTGAATTGTCGTAAAAAAACATAAAAAAGGGATGTTGTTTTTTTATTGCAACATATTTCATACCTTTAAAATGAAACACACTGCATTAAACCCTGAAAAATGCCCCTTTTTTTTGATGTATATGTACAGGATCCCCTGGTGGCTGCAGAGTCACCAGAGTACGGCTTTGAAACCATTGAAGTATTTTACGATCCCCAGCTGGGCGATGGCCCTACCAGTGCGCGTTTTGCAGTAGTGGACTACAATGCCGCAACGGGGGAAGTGGGTCGCCCGGCCGTTTGGGATGAGGAAAAACAGGCCTTTAAAAAAGGCCGGCGTGTACTGGACCGCAACTATGCCGACAATATTCAGTTTCATCAGGTAAATGTATGGGCCACGCTGCAGCGCGCCCTGGAGTACTACGAAGATTTTAAGGCCCTGGGAAGAAGAATTCCCTGGGGGTTTGAAGGCAACCGCCTCATTGTAGTGCCGCATGCCGGCTACGGCAAAAATGCCTATTACGACCGCCAGAGCAAGTCTTTGCAATTCTACTACTACCTGCCTGCTCAGGAAGCTTCTGCTCAAGGCGAAGCGCAGCTGGTGTTTACCTGCCTTTCGGCCGACATCATCCACCACGAGTTTGGCCATGCCATACTGGATGGCATACGCCCTTATTACATCGAGAGCCACGCTTTGCAAACGGCAGCTTTTCACGAGTTTATGGGCGACTTCACGGCCGTGATGTTGTTGCTGCGCAACAACGACTTTCGCAACAAGCTGGCTGATGAAGTAGGTGCCAACCTGGGCGAGGCCGAAAAGCTGTTTGCCATAGCCGAGCAGTTTGGCCAAACGGTAACAGGCCGTCCCTACCTGCGTGCGGCCAAAAACGAGTTGAGCATGGACGAGCTGCCCGCTGATTTTAATCCCCATCTGGCCTCCGAAATTATGACGGGAACCATGTTTGAGGTGCTCATTTACCTGGCCAACCAATACCGCCAAAACCGGGGCGCATCCGCTGCCAATGCGCTGTGGTACACCATTGACCGCATGCAGCGCACGGCCATACAGCCCCTGGACTTGCTGCCCCCTGTGGATGTAAGCTTCCGGGACTATGCCCTGGCTGTGCTGCGCATGGAAGAATTGCGCAACCCCAAAGACCCCTACAATTATTACCAGACCATGCTGGAGGTATTTATCAGGCGGAAAATACTCAATGAGCAGGACCGGGAAGCCCTGCTGAATTCGCCCCGCTACTTGCTTGACCGGCTTGAGCTGTACAAGGCATACCGGGTGGAGTCTTTTTCAAAATCCAAAGCTGCTACCTACCGCTTTCTGCACCTCAACCGCGAGCAGTTGTTCATTCCCCGCAACCGCGACTTGACAGTGGCCGATGTGTATATTTCGGATAAGCTGATGCGGCAGGGGCTTCGTTTTCCCCGCCATGCCGTCATACAGTACATTTGGCGGGAGGAGGTGTTGCTAGAAGGCAATCAGTTTGGAGAGCTGGAGGGCTCCTACATGAGCATGCTGTGCGGGGGCACGCTGGTGCTGGACATGGCGGGCAATGTACTTTCCTGGATGCGCAAAGCTGGCACCCAACTGGGGGACGAAATGCATTTGCAGTCGTGGTACAGGCAGTCTGATGAAACCGACCCCGACCAGCACCTTTCGGAGGATGAACTGGCCTGGCGGACCGAGTTGGAGCAGGGCGTTGCGCGCAGGCAGGCGTTTCTGCAGCAAATGGCCGCCCTTATACAGCAGGGAAAAATCAGCCTGGCCGATGCCCGGGGCGGCTTGCTGGCACACCGGCAGGCTCCGCTGGTGCTCAGGCGGGAGGGAGGAGCCTTCAGGCCGGAGCTACAGCCTCATTTTCATTTATCAGAGACTCACCAGCTTTCACAAAACGGCAAACGCACATGGGAGATCAGTTTTTAATACGCATGTACAATGTGGGGGTAGGCGATTGCATTTACCTGCGCATACCCGATGGCGGGCAGCATGTTCACGTGCTCATCGATTGTGGCACTATTGGCAGCATCAAGCTGCTCAAAGCTGCCCTGGCAGACATCAAGGAGCAGCTGCCCCCGGTGGAGGGTGAGCCCCAAAACAAGCGCCTGGACCTGCTGGTGGCCACCCACCGCCACAGAGACCACATCAAAGGCTTTGATCCGGAATTTTTTGAAGGTATTCGCATAGGCCATATCTGGATGAGTGCTGTGATGAACCCCGATCATCCTCAGGCCAGCAGGTCCTTACAGCTGCACCAGGGCGTAAGCCAGGCCATGCGCAGCCTCGAAGCCAGCGGGCAGGCCCTGAGCCCGGAAATGCAACTGCTGGCATCCATGTACAGCATTGGAAATGATGGAGCCGTAGAGGCCCTGCGAAGCACCCTGCCTGCTGCCAACCAGATCCAGCCCCGCTATGTGGTAGCAGGCCAGACGGGGCAGCAACTGGGCCTCCATTTGCAGGACACCCAAATCAAAGTGCTCGGGCCGGAGGAAAATATAGATTTTTACTACCTGGGAGACGAAACAGCTGCGGACTTTGTGGGGCTGAGTGTTTTTGACCGTTATTTTAAACCCAAAGCCCTTAAGCTGGAGCATTACCAGCCGCACAACATCAGCATAAGTGAGCTGAAGATGCTGCAAAACCGCATTTTATCAGATCCGCTGGGTTTTGCCGAGAAGGACAGCTCTATTCAAAACAACAGCAGTGTGGTGCTGCTGTTTGAGTGGCGGGGCAGGCGTCTGCTCTTTGTGGCCGATGCCGAATGGGAAGGCGAGTTTGCCGAAGGTAAACACAACGGTGCCTGGAATGTGATGTGGCAACTGCACCGGGATGAACTGAGTCAGCCGCTGGATTTTTTGAAAATTGGTCATCACGGCAGCTTCAATGCTACGCCCTGGCGCCCCGACAAGCCCGCCAGTAACGAAGTCAACCAGATTTTGGATGCTGTTTTACCCTTACCCGCCGTAGGCGAAAGCCCGGGAGCAGCAGCCATTGTGTCCACCTTGCGCACCAACGTTTACAAACCCATTCCTTCGGCCCAACTGCTGGCCGAGCTGGGCAGGCGGGTGCATAGCACCCGCAATTATGCCCAGGCCCTGGCCGCTCTACCCGACTTTGACCTGCTCACCGACCTGCCTCTGCCAGCCTATGAGCAGGCTTTTCTGCATCAGCCACAGCCCCTGCGCACCGATTTGGAAATGTTGCTCACTGGCGACACTTTCGTGGAAGTGGCCATTGACCCGGCCAACTGAACGGGATTTGTAGTAAGTATTTAAACTATATGCAACATGAAAGCTTCTGTATTGACTGCGGCTTTGTCGTGCCTGTGGCTTGTGGCATGCCAAACCCCTCCTCCACCTGAGGCAGCTTTCCCCTCGGGCAAGTGGATAGACCTCAGCTACAGCTATGGTCCCAACACCTTGTACTGGCCTACTTCGGCCCTTTTTCGGATGGATACGGTGGCAGAAGGCATGACAGAAAAGGGATACTACTACTCGGCCTACCAGTTTTGTACGGCTGAGCACGGCGGTACTCACCTGGATGCGCCGGTGCATTTTGCACAGGGCAAGCCCGCCGTAGATGAAATTCCCATTGACCAACTGATCGGCCCGCTGGTGGTGGTGGAGGTGTCGGAGGCCTGCGCAAAGGAGCGGGATTACCAGGTGAGGGTGGCCGACTTTGAGGCCTGGGAAGCGCAGCATGGGGGCATACCAGCGGGTAGCATCGTGTTGCTGCGCACGGGTTATGGCAAGTTTTGGCCCGATGCGCGCCAGTACATGGGCACCGATGAGCGCGGTCCCGAAGCTGTGGCTAAGCTGCACTTTCCCGGCCTGCACCCCGAAGCTGCCGAGTGGATCGGCCAAAACCGCCGCATCAAAGGCATTGGGCTGGATACTCCCAGTATTGATTATGGACAGTCCACCTCCTTTGAAACCCACCAGATACTGGCCCGCGAGCACATTCCCATTATGGAAAATGTAGCCAATGTGAGCGAGCTGCCCCCCACGGGTGCCTTTTTGGTGGCTCTGCCCATGAAAATTGCCGGAGGCAGCGGAGCCCCCCTGCGCATAGCGGCCCTGCTGCCGGAGTCTGGACATTAATTCCCCCCCCAAAAAAACTGCTGTTTTGCCTCCGGGGAGACAAAACAGCAGGGAATAGGCAGGGCAGTATGCCCTGAAACATGCTTGCTACTTGCGCACGAGAATTTTTCTGTGGGTAAGCACCAGGCCGTTTACTTCTACCATCAGGATGTAGGTACCCGCTGCGAGCTGGGATACCTGCATGGTGGTTTCGCCGCTGGTATGCTGCAGTTCTTTGCTGGCCAGCTGCCGCCCCACCAGGTCGGTGAGCATGAGCCTGGCCTGTACCGGACGGGGGAAGCTGTAGTTGATGTGCAGCTCGTGGGCTGTGGGGTTGGGGTACACCAGCAGCTCGCTGCCGCTAAGCTCATCTTCGATGGAGACCACAGAGACATAGCCTTCCATATCGGCATTGTTGCGTGGCAGCAGCTTCATGTTGCCAAAGCCGTAGTGCATAATGCCCGTGATAGAGCCTATGGTATCGCCATATTGTACCACAATGGGATCTACCAGCATCACCCCACTGTTGGTTTGCCAGCGGATGTTGTTGATGTAAGAGAAATTGAGGGAGCCGGGCGCACTGCCGGTTTGGCGGCCAGCCAGCACCCTGCAGCCATTGTTGGGGTCAAAGATGTCCACCCCTACGCGATATTCGGCAAAGTTGCGGTTGCCGTCGGCATTTGTATCCACCACAAAAATGGGCATGCCTTCCACGGGATTTTTCAGGGTGACGAGCATGTTTTCGTATTGCTCATTCACATCAAAATCATAGACCGAAAACAGGCTGGGGTCGAGGTCAATGGGCATAATGACCGAATCGGAGCCCAGCACTTCCACGCTGCTGGTGTTTTGCATGCGGGTAAGGCCAAAGTTTTCGGCTATGGTTCCCGTTACGCGCACGTAGTCACCCACTTTGAGGGTAGCCAGGGCGGAGTTTTCCACCACCTGCAGGCCGGCCCATCCGGTGAGGTTGCCAGTTTGTTGGATGTGTACCGTTCCGAGGT
>RFHT01000081.1 GCA_003696835.1 Bacteroidota bacterium | reverse complement strand
TACATTTCATTGAAAATGAACAACTTACAACAATTTTTTTTCACCCTGAGGGTGCTGAATAGTTGCGAAATTCGTATCAAAAATAAACGATTGATAATCAGGGCTTAATATCCCGAACTCACGTTAAATACTGTTTTCATGAATTATTGCCTGCCTTTAGCTCTTAGCTGCTGTTTGCTTTTGGGAAAACTCTTTGCCCAGGATACCGATGTACTGCTCAACCACGATCTGTACCACTATGTGGACCGCCTGCTGATCAAAAGCCGACCTCAAAGCCCGTTTTTTACTGCCGCCAAACCCTACAACCGCCAGGCCATTGCCCGGCTGCTGCGCGAAGTGCCCGACAGCAGTTTTTCTCCCGTCGAGCGCAACTGGCACCTGCGCATGCGCCTGTTGGTGGATCATGCCCTGGCCGACAGTGTGCCGGCAAAGGGGATATGGAATACGTTTTACCAAAATGGCCGCGATTTTTTCCACCTGCGCCAGCCCGGCTTTCAGCTATACGTAAATCCCGCCTTGAATGTGGGGCTGGGAGTGGAGCGGCACAATTTTGATACAGATCAGTCCCTGTTTTTGCTCAACAACTCCCGGGGAGCGGTGGTGTATGGCTCCTTGCTGGGCAAGCTGGGGGTTTATACCGAGCTGTACGACAACATCCGCTTTGTGCCGCGCTTTGAGCTGGAAGACTACCGGCAAAGGGGAGCCCTTTACGGACAGGGTTTTATCAAGCCCTTCGGCTCGCGCCCCAATGGCCTGGACTTTTTCAGCTCGCGGGCTTATCTTACCTTCAGTCCCTTGCCAGTTGTGCGCATCAAGCTGGGCAAGGACCGGGCCTTCTGGGGAGATGGCTACCAAAGCCTGGTCTTGTCGGATCAGGCCACCGACTACCTTTTTCTCAATATACGCACCCGAATATGGAAGCTGGAATACGTCAACCATTTTGCTCAGATGATTGACTTCATCCCCACCAAAAGCGATACGGAAGGAACCTTTCCACGCAAATATGCGGTATTTCACCAGCTTACTTACCAGCCGGGGCCGCGCCTGGCCATCAGCGCCTTTGAATCCATTGTATATAGTCCGGTGCTTGCCAACGGCAGGCGGGGCTTTGAGATGCAGTATCTCAACCCCATTATTTTTTACCGGGCAGTGGAGCAGTCCATCGGCAGCCCCGACAACGGTCTGCTGGGTTTCAGCTTGCGGTACCAGCTGTGGAAGCGCCTGCAGCTCTACGGACAATTGCTGGTGGACGATTACAACTTTAGTAAGCGAAAGGAGGGCAGGCAGTATTGGGGAAATAAAGTGGGCTACCAGTTGGGTATCAAGTACATAGATGTGCTGGGCATTCCCGCACTTGACCTTCAGCTGGAGCATAACCGCATACGCCCTTATGTGTATCAGCACTTCAATGTAACGGCCAACTACAGCCATTATGCCCAAAGCCTGGGCCATGCTGCAGGTGCCAATCTAAGCGATTACCACCTCATCCTGCGTTATCGCCCCCTGGGCAGCCTCAGCCTGTTTGCGGCCTATACCTTTCGCAGGCAGGGCCTGGATACGCCGGATGTCAACTACGGAGCAGATGTCAACCGCTCCTACGCGGTAAACAGGCGGCCGGGCGACTTTGATCACCGCCTGGGGCAGGGCGTGGCCACCAACACCCATCAGCTCTATGGACGCCTGAGCCTGCAGCTCTGGCATACCGATGCCTACCTGGAAGTGGAAGGGCGGCACCGCAGGCAGGGGGTGCTCCGCTCCACCAGCCTGCTGGCTGGCTTGCGTATGAGCCTGGCTCCCCTGCTGCCAAAGTACTGAGGTATCCTACTGTCCTTTTTTTAGCAAGCTTATTTTCGCTAATATCGCACTGTACTTAGAGCGTACGCTTTACAAGCCTTAGATCCCATGCACATTGACCCGGCCTTTGATGACATCCGCCCCTATACCGACGAAGAAGTGCCGGTGGTCATTCAGCGTCTCATCGAAAAACCTTCTTTCACCAAACTGCTTAAATACGTTTTTCCCGAGAGGCAAATTGAAACCATCTTTGAGGAACTTCGACAGGTAAATAGCGTACATCAGCTTCAGAAGTTGTTTATACGCAAGCTCGTTCGCTCCCTCATACGCCAGAGCATCTCGGCCCTCACCTATGAGGGCTTTGACAATCTTCAAAGCGATACGGCTTACCTCTTTGTTTCCAACCACCGGGACATCATACTCGATCCGGCTCTGCTCAATGTGCTGCTTTTTGAGCATGGATTTGAAACTTCACACATCGCCATTGGCAACAATCTGCTGTTTTCGCGCCTGGTGTCCGACCTCATGAAGCTCAACAAGAGTTTTGTGGTGCAACGCGACCTGGGCAGACACGAAATGTATCGCCACAGGCAGCATCTATCGGCCTATATCCGCTATGTGATCACCCAATTGAAGGAACATGTGTGGATTGCTCAGGGCAACGGGCGGTCCAAAGACGGTAACGACCGCACCCAAACGGCTTTGCTGAAGCTGTTTTATATCAGCGGGCAAGATGATTTTGTGAATAATCTACTTCCTCTGCACATTACGCCCATGTCCATTTCCTACGAATACGACCCATGTGATGTAGAGAAAGCCCGCGAATCCTATATACGGGCCTGTACGGGTACCTATACCAAAGCGCCCGACGAAGACAAAAAGAGCATGATCAGGGGCATCACAGAGCCCAAAGGGCGGGTACACCTCAGCCTGGGAAGGCCTCTGGCAGAAGAGCTGGAGCAGCTTGCAGACATTACCAACAAAAACGAACGCTTTCGCAAGCTGGCCCTGATGATCGACCAGCAGATCCATAAGGGTTACCGCCTGTGGCCCAACAATTACATAGCAGCTGACTGGCTCCAAGCAAGCGATGCGAACAAGGCGTTTTATACCCAGGAAGAAAAGGCCGCTTTTGAGGATTACCTCTTTTCACGCATTGCCCAAACCAACATTTCTCGTGATGAGTTGTTGCCCTATCTGCTGCAAATTTATGCCAATCCTCTGTTTAACCGACAAAGTTACTGTTGAGGACGTAGCTGGCGCAGCTTTTCCAGCAGGCGCTTTTCTTCTGCATTCAGTTGGGTAGGCATTTCAATGTGTAAGCTCAAAATCATGTCGCCGTATTGTTGGGGATTTTTATAATTGGGCATGCCCAGGCCCCGCAATTTCAGCTGCTGGCCGTGCTGGCTACATGGGGGAATGTTGATGTTCATACGCCCTTTGAGGGTATGCACCATCACCTTGCCACCCAACATGGCCGTGTACACATCCACCTTCACCCTGGCGTGGAGGTCGTCGCCCTTTCGCTCAAACACCGGATGCTTCTTGATGAGCACCTTGAGGTATAAATCCCCATTTTTGGTCCTGCCAGGCCGGCCTTTGCCTGCTATCTTCAACATTTGCCCGTCGGCAATGCCCGGCCTGATTTTGATTTTCAGCCGTTTGTTATCTACCCGCAGCACTGGGCTTAACCCCTGATAGGCCTCCTCCAGGCTGATAGAAATTTTGGATTCCACATCCCGCCCTTTTCCTCCAAAGAAAGAGGAAAAAAAATCGCCGTTGTTGAACAAATCGCCCAGGTCGGCTTCAAATTCTACCTTGCTGCCCTTCCGCTGTTGCTGCCATTGGTGGACAAAATCGTCAAAACCGCTTTGCCCGAACTTTTTCCAGTGTGCGCCCAGTAAGTCGTATTGCCTGCGCTTTTTGGGGTCGCCCAGTACCTGGTAAGCTTCTGAAATTTCCTTGAATTTTTCCTCAGCGTTCTTATTATCAGGATTTTGGTCGGGATGGTAGCGAAATGCCAGTTTGCGGTGAGCCTTTTTGATCTCTTCCTGGCTGGCCTTTTTTCCCACCCCCAATATGCCGTAATAATCCTTATACTGCATCTGATTTGATCAAAGTTTGGCTAAAAATAAGCTTTTCAATGAAGAATTGAAAAACCTGCCGTTTTTTACCCCGGGAACATTGCATTGAAAGATGAAGGCATTATTTTTGTGTATAATTACATGTTTTAAATCAATATTTTTTATATTTTTATATAATACATATTGAAAATCAGCTAATTGAAATTTTTTATTTTGTATTTGTGTACGCATTATTTTTTATAAAATAAGTAAATTTTTCCATTTGGCTGCTAAATTTTACTAATGATACACCTTTTGTGGCATTACCGCTTGTGCTTACGGAACTTTAAGCAGCCTTTTATTGTCAGGTAGATTCATGATACTCAGAGGAACCTTCGTTCTGCTCATTGTAGGAATCGCCTTGCTTTTTACAGGAAACCAGCCATTAACCAGCCGTACCGGAGCCCTAAACCCGGACAGCCTCTGGTGTGCCTGGGAATACGAAGCCACCCTGCCATTTCGCGCTTCCCGCCTCGACAGCATATTCAGTCGGCTGAGAGACCGCCGGAAGTTTAGCGGCTGTGTACTCATTGCAGAAAATGGCCGCATACTGCACAGCGGCGCCTACGGCTACGCTAATTTGCGTACCAAAGACACCCTCAGCCTGCACACTTCTTTTCAGCTGGCCTCTGTTTCAAAGGTGTTTACTGCTACGGCAGTCATGCTGTTGTACCAGGACGGCAAACTGGATTTCGACGACGAAGTGCGTCAGCACCTGCCCGATTTTCCCTATGAAGGCATGACCATCCGGCATTTGCTGAACCACCGCTCAGGCATGGGGCGCTATATGGCCACGGCAGCCAAATACTGGAAAAAGTGGCGAGAGCCCATGTACAATACCGACGTGGTGTACCAATACAAACGGTTTAAGCCTCCCATCTTTTTCAGGCCCAACAGGGGATTCAACTATTGCAACACCAATTATGTCTTTCTCGCTTCCCTGGTGGAGCAGATTTCAGGTATGTCTTTTGCCGACTTTTGCCACAAGCGCATTTTTGAGCCCCTGGGCATGAAAAACTCCCTCATTTACAGCCGGAAAACGCAGCCTCCCATCCCCCATGAAGCCATAGGCTACAAGGCCGGCTGGCGCGGCTTTTACAAAGCCCCCAATGACTACATAGATGGGGTGGTGGGCGACAAGGGCATGTACAGCAGTGTGTATGACCTCTACCTCTTCGACCGCGCCCTGTATGAACACCGCCTGCTCTCGGCCGAAACCCAGCGGGAGGCCTTCCGGCCCGGATCGCCCCGCCGTTACAACAACTACGGCTTTGGGTGGCGGCTAAAAAATGGCATCCCTTACCATACGGGTTGGTGGCGCGGCTTCCGCTCCTGCTACATTCACGACTTCCAGACCAGGCGCACCATCATCATCCTTTCCAACCGCGACATACCCGGCCGCAACCTCAACTTCTGGAAGATTTACCAGGAGGTAAGCGACTATAGCTGGTGAGTGAAGGGGATGCAGGTGGCAGGATGCAGCCTGCATCCTGATAATTTAGCCACGAAGCACACAGAGAGCACGAAGGAGAACACGAAGCCAATTGGAGCAAAGTTTGAGCTTGATGGGTGAGTTGCGAAAATATGAAGTAATCATTCCCTGAAGTAGAAAACTTGATTAGCGCTGATTTTTATGGATTTTTTGGGGAGGATCCCCAGTATTTTGCTTAATTCGCCTCATCTGCCTGTTCTTCTATCAAATGAGCTACGTTTTTCGTGCCCTCCTTCGTGCCCTGAGTGATCTAAGTGGCTAATCAACATCTTGCATCTCCTTAAAGGAGTCTCCGCTGCGCTACGACCTGCAAGGCCTTATTCCTCCTTTTCCTCTCTTTTGTACAGCTTAGCCAGCCGGCAGGCATGCTCGTCGTAGGCGGCTTCAAACAGCTCGGCAGCCCGCTGGCTGCCCACTACGGCACCGGCGGCCAGCACACGGGGAGGCTGCCCGGCCTCAATCAGTCGCTGGGCTACTTCCACTTTGATGGCGTTGATGACAAGGGTTCCCCCCACGGTGGATCCAGGCGCAACCGGCGTGTCCATGCCGGGCAAATACACCATGGCATCGCCCAGGGGAGCGCCGGTGTCCAGTACCAGGTCGGCAAAATCGCTCAGCTTTTTGCCCTGGGGGTGCTTGCTGGTACTGCCTGCTGCATGGGCTTTGCTCATCAGGGCTACTACCCTGATGCCCTGCCGACCGAAGCACTCGGCCATCTCAATGGGCACGATGTTGCAGCCGCTGGAAGAGATGACCAGGGCAGTGTCTTCGGTGCTGAGGTGGTAGTTGCGCAGAATGCGGGCAGCAAAACCGGGCACGTTTTCCAAAAACATGGCCTGCCGCTGCCCGTTGGCACCTACCACCAGGTTGTGAAAGGTAAGGGAAAGCTCCACAATGGGGTTGAAACCGGGAAAGGAGCCGTACCGGGGCCACATTTCTTCCACCATGATGCGACTGTGACCGGAGCCAAATACATGCACCATACGGCCTGCTAGTATGGTGCGGGCAAACCAGTCGGCTGCCTGTGAAATGGCAGCCTGTTGCAGCCGTATTTTATCCAGTATTTCCTGGCACTTTTGCAGGTATTCTGCCTGAGGACTCATAAGTAGAGGGGGTTAGGAATGGGTGAATGATTCGTTTAGGGCATAGCTGGCCGCGCCTATGGCGCCGGCATAATCGGCAAGCTGTGCCTGCCGTATGGGAGTGGCTTCGCCGCCGGGTCGCCACTCGTAAATTTCCATGAATTTGGCCAGCGGACCAAACAGGCTGTCTCCGGCTTTGGCCATGCCTCCCCCCAGGATGATGAGCTCTGGGGAGACAGCATTGATGATGGAACACAGGCCTACGGCTAGTTTTTGCAGGGAATTGAGCCACACATAAGCGGCAAAGGGGTCTCCGGCCTCATAGGCCTG
>RFHT01000080.1 GCA_003696835.1 Bacteroidota bacterium | reverse complement strand
TGTCACCTGCATCCTGTTCCCCCCCAGGTGCAAAATATTTGAAAATAGCAGTTGTTTATTGGCAAAGGGAATGGCATCTTTGTTAGTTCAGAACTGTGAAACATGATGCATTGGGTATCCCGTCAATTACCGGAGAATGAAGAAATACGCGCCCTGGCGCGGGCGCTGAGCACCCGCCAGCCTTTTCCCATGCCCATTGCCAACATTTTGGTGCAGCGGGGGATCAAAACCTACGAGCAGGCCAGGTACTTTTTTGCACCCGACAAGGCCGACCTGCACGACCCCTTTTTGATGAAGGACATGCAGCAGGCAGTGGACCGCCTGCTCAAGGCATACCAGCAGCAGGAGAAGGTCTTGCTCTACGGCGACTACGACGTGGACGGCACCTCGGCAGTGAGCCTGCTGAGCTTGTTCATGGAAGCCTGGGGCATGCGTTTCGACACCTACCTGCCCGACCGCTACCGCGAGGGCTACGGCGTATCCTACCAGGGCGTGGACTACGCCCAAAAGGTGGGGGCGGGCCTCATCATTTCGCTCGACTGTGGCATCAAGGCGGTGGACAAGGTGAAGTATGCCGCCCTCAAGGGCATAGACTTCATCGTATGTGACCATCACCGGCCGGGTAGCGAGCTGCCCGAAGCGGTGGCTGTACTGGACCCCAAGCGCCCGGATTGTCCCTATCCCTTCAAAGAGCTGACCGGCTGCGGGGTGGGCTATAAGCTGGCCGAGGCACTGCATCAGCGCCTCAGGGCCCTGGGCCATACCCCTCCTGCCGGCGATTTCGATCCCTTTGATACTTACTGCGACCTGCTCACCCTCAGCATTGCCTGCGACATCGTGCCCATGCTGGGCGAAAACCGCCTCATGGCTTATTTTGGCCTGCAAAAACTGCGCGCTAACCCCCTGCCAGGCCTGCAGGCCATCATGAATCAGGCCGAAGAGCAGCGCGAATGGGACATCTCCGACCTGGTGTTTTTTGTGGGCCCCAGGGTCAACTCGGCAGGCCGCCTGGGCCATGCCCGCGATGCCGTGGAGGTGCTCACCGGCAAAAGCAACCGCCTGCACCTGCTGGCCGACGACCTGCAGAGCTCCAATGATACCCGCAAGCACATCGACCGCGAAATTACCCAGGAAGCACTGAGCATGATTGCCTCCGACCGCGACTTTGAGCGAAAGTCCACCACGGTGCTGTATAATCCTTCCTGGCACAAAGGCGTTATTGGAATTGTGGCCTCCCGCCTGATCGAACGCCATTACCGCCCTACCATCCTGCTCACCCAGTCGGAGGGCAAGCTGGTAGGCTCGGCCCGAAGCGTGGCCGGCTTCGACCTTTACGAAGCCCTCAGTGCCTGCTCGGACTACCTGCTGCAGTTTGGTGGCCACAAGTATGCCGCCGGCCTCAGCCTCAAAGCCGAAACCCTGCAGCCTTTTCAGGCACAGTTTGAACAGGTGGTGGCCCGCAACATACGGCCGGAGCAAAAGGTACCCGTTTTGTACATTGATCACCAGCTGGATTTTCAGCATATTGATGCCCGCTTTGTTCGCCTGCTCAACCGCCTGGAACCCTTCGGGCCCGAAAACCGCAAACCCGTGTTTATGGCCTCAGGGGTATCGGTGCTGCACGCCAGGGTGCTCAAGGAGGCACACATCAAGTTTGTGCTCCAGCAGCAGGGGGGGCAAATGCTCGAAGCCATTGGGTTTAACATGGCCGAAAAATGGGAACAAATCAAAGAAGGCCCCATTGACATCGCTTACCAACCCATTTTTAACACCTGGAACCAACAGACCAAAATCAATTTACGACTGAAAGATTTCCGAACTTCGAATGAGAAATAATCGCCTTTTCCATGCACTTGCTCTTTGCTGCTTCTGGCTTTTTCCGTACATGCTACCCGCACAATTTCTCTCCTGGGAGTATGAAAACATCGTGGACGATATTCAGCAGTCGGGGGCCAACCCCAGCATGGCGGTAGATGCCCAGGGTAATCTGCACATCTCCGCCTGGCAGCAGGAGTTTAACCAGCTCACTTACAGCATTCGCCACAAAGCTACCGGGCAGTGGCAGCACGAAATTTTGGACCCCGAACACGAAACGGGCTACAAGTCGGCCATTGTTGTGGACAGCCTGGGGAAGGTGCACATTGCCTATTTTCAAAAAAACGGCAGCCAGGCCTTTCTCAAATACGCCACCAATGCCAGCGGCAGCTGGACCTATGAGTCGCTCCTGCCCGGAGAACCCCTGGGAGGCTACGGCCCCAACCTCGACTTCCCGGTTTATGCCCAGGCTTCGGTTTCCATCAGTTTACAAAAAAACGGACAGCCCTTTGTTTCGGTTTTTGATGCCAGCGTAAACGGCGAGGGCACCTGCTACGGCAACCTGCCCATTTATGTGAATTACGACCTGAAGCTGCGGGCCACGGCCCGCATGCCCGACGGTAGCTGGCAAACCATGAACCTGCCTGCTGTGCCCTTTACTGACAACCCCTCCTGCCTGCTCTCCGGAGACCGGCACGGGGAGTTTTGCAAAAGCGTGCGCGACAAGCTGGGCCGCATGTACATCCTCACCAACTC
>RFHT01000079.1 GCA_003696835.1 Bacteroidota bacterium | reverse complement strand
CGAAGAGCTGGCCAGGGAAAAGTTGGAAGAGATCCGCAAACAGCTCGTAGCCAAAACCCGGGCCGCAAAGCGGGCCATAGCCAAAGCCGAGGCGGAAAAAGCCAAAGTTGAGGCGGAGGCCAGGGCCAAAGCTGAGGCAGAAGCCAGAGCCAAAGCCGAAGCGGAAAAAGCCAAAGCCGAGGCCGAAGCCAGGGCCAAAGCCGAGGCAGAGAAGCGAATGGCCATCCTCAATATGCACAAGGCAGGTATTTCCGCTGCCCAGATTGCCAACTTTTTTGGCATAGGGGTGGAAGAGGTGGAGCGCTACCTGGCCGAGCATTAGATGTAGTCTATATAAGAAATAGCTGCCAGCTCTTTCTTGAGAGACACAAGAGAGCTGGGCGCCTTGGTTATGGTTTAAAAATCAGAAATATCATCCGAGCTTGTGGGGCCGGATTTTTCGGGTACTTCTTCTTCTTTGAAGGTATTGGGACAAGAAAAATTCACATCGTAGCCTTCGGGCACCTCAAAGCCGTCCATGGGCAGACCAATGGCGGGGTCATCATACACTTTTTGCATATACAGGGCAAAGATCGGCAGGGCCATATTGGCTCCCTGCCCATCCTTGATGCTGGGAAAATGCATTCTGCGGTCGGCGTTGCCCACCCATACGCCTGTAACCAGGTTGGGCGTAATGCCCATGAACCAGCCATCGGCATGCTCCTGAGTGGTACCGGTTTTGCCTCCAATTTCGTTTTTGAAATTGTACTTGAAGCGCAGGCGGATGGCCGTGCCGTTGTTGACCACTTCTTTGAGCAATTCTATAATGGTGTGGGCTTTGTCAACTGGCAGAACGCGCTCCGACTCCGGGGTAAACTGCTGCAACACATTGCCGTATTTATCTTCGATACGGGTGATGATGATGGGCTCGGTACGCAGGCCATGACTGGCAAAGGTGGCGTAGGCTTTGGTCATTTCATATACGCTCAGCTCTGTGGTTCCCAGGCAAAGTGAAGGTACGGGGTCCAGCTCCGAGTCAATGCCCATACGGTGGGCAAACTCCACCACCACCGGGGGTTTGAGTTCCTTCATGAGGCCTGCGGTGATCATGTTTTCTGAAGCGGCAAGTCCGCCTTTGAGGCTCATCAGCCCTCCAATGTTTTTGCCGGAGTTTGCCGGCGCCCATCGTGTACCATCGGGCATGTCGAAGTACACCGGTTGGTTGAGCAGACGGTCGCAGGGCTGCCAGCCGTTTTCTATGGCAGCTCCATACACAAAGGGTTTGAAGGTAGATCCCACCTGCCGCTTGCTTTTGGCCACATGGTCGTATTTGAAGTATTTATAATTGATCCCCCCCACCCAGGCTTTTACATGGCCGTTGTTAGGGTCCACCGACATGACGCCCGTTTCCAGAAAGTGGGCATAGTACTTGATGGAGTCGCGGGGGGTCATTTCCACTTCTTTTTCTCCCTCCCAGTCAAAGATGGTCATTTTCACCCGTGTGCGAAACTCCCGGTCGATTTCTTCATCTGACTTACCAGCTTGTTTGGCCAGCTGATAGCGACGGCTCATGCGCATGAAGTTATCGATGATACCGGGATCTTTGCGGTAGGGTTCATTTCCCTTTATTTTTTGGTTAAAAGTCTTTTGCAGCTCGCTCATGTGTTCATTCACGGCTTCCTCCAGGTGAGTTTGCATGCGCGAGTCCAGGGTAGTGTACACCCGCAGGCCATCGGTGTAGAGGTTGTAGCCGTTTTCGTCGCACCATTTTTTGAGCTGCTCACGCACGTACTCCCTGAAGTAGGGCGCCAGCCCCCTTACATGCTCCTGGCCCTGCTCGGCCAGCACCAGCGGTATGGCTTTGATGCTGTCCACGTTGATTTCTTCGGGATTGAGCACCCCGTATTTCACCATTTGGTCGATGACGACGTTACGGCGAGCCAGGGACCGCTCGGGATGGCGGAAAGGGTTGAATACGCCCTGCCCCTTGAGCATACCCACAATCAGGGCCGCCTCTTCTATGGTGAGGTCTTTGGCTTTTTTGTCAAACAGCCGGTTGGCGGTGGTTTCCACGCCGTAGGAAGTGCCGTAAATGTTAACGGTATTGAGGTAGGCAGCCAGGATTTCTTCCTTGGTAAAGCGGCGCTCAAGGTAAGCGGCGATGAAGTACTCCCTGAGTTTGCGCACCAGGGTGCCCTGGTCGCCGATTTCGGCGTAGAGGTTGCGGGCCAGCTGCATGTCGATGGTACTGCCTCCCCGTTTTTCTCCCCTGAGAATATTGACAGCAATGGTGAAGAAATACTTGGGGTCCACCCCGGCATGCCCGTAGAAGCGCACATCTTCGGTGGCAATGAGGGCATCGATGACGTAAGGCGAAATTTCATTCAGGGGTACACTCACGCGGTTTTCGCGCGAGTAAAACTTTTGCAGCACCAACCCATCTGCTGAAATGAGCTGGGTGGACAAATCAGACTGGGGGTCTTCAATGGCCTGCATAGGCGGCAGTTCCCAGGTGGCATACACAATAAAGCCCACTACCGCCAGCACCATCAGGCCCACCAGCGAGAGGAATACCCGGCGAATGGTCTTATACTCAGATCTGAACCAGGTTTTGGGCCGGGTCCAGCCAGATTCAGGAGGTGTATGTACTTCTTGCTGGGTGGTGTCGGAGGAAGGAACGGCTGATTGTGAATAAATATGATTTTCTTCCATATCCAGTTTCTGCAATGTTAAGGAGGTACAAATATACGGATAATTAGCGTACCGCCAGCCTCTAAAAAAATACGTCTTCCGGCTGATCTTGTTGTATTTTTTTAGCAGATGAAAAAATTATTCGCCAAATTCACTTTTGTATTTCATCTATATCCAACCTTAACACTATGAGAAGTCATAAAATTCTACTGACCGAGCAGGAAATTCCCGAAAAATGGTACAACATTGTGGCCGACATGCCCGTCAAGCCCATGCCTCCGCTGCATCCGGGCACCAAGGAGCCCATAGGGCCGGAAGCCCTGGCGCCTTTGTTTCCCATGGCCCTGATTGAGCAGGAGGTGAGCGCCGAAAAATGGATAGACATACCCGAAGAGGTACGGGACATTTACAAGCAATGGCGCCCTACCCCGCTATTTCGTGCCCACAACCTGGAAAAGCTGCTGGATACCCCGGCCAAAATCTACTACAAATACGAAGGCGTAAGCCCTTCGGGCTCGCACAAGCCCAACACCGCCGTGCCCCAGGCCTACTACAACAAACAGGAAGGCGTGAAGCGCATCACCACCGAAACCGGCGCCGGCCAGTGGGGCAGTGCCCTGAGCTATGCCTGCAACCTCTTCGGCATAGACTGCGAGGTGTATATGGTCAAAATCAGCTATGAACAAAAGCCCTACCGCAAGCTGATGATGAATACCTGGGGGGCCCACGTATTCCCCTCTCCCTCTGATAAAACCGAGGCCGGGCGCAAAATCCTGGCCCAGTCGCCCAACTCTCCCGGCTCGCTGGGGATCGCCATTTCGGAGGCAGTAGAACGCGCCGCCATGAATGAGGACACCAAGTACTCCCTGGGCAGCGTACTCAACCACGTGCTGCTGCACCAGACCATTGTGGGGCAGGAGGCCTTGCTGCAAATGGAAAAGGCCGGTGACCTGCCCGATGTGGTGATCGCCCCCTTTGGAGGAGGCTCCAACTTTGCCGGGCTGAGCTTTCCCTTTTTGCGCCTCAATTTTGATGAAGGCAAAAACATACGGGCCATTGCCAGCGAGCCAGCTTCCTGCCCCAAGCTTACGCGGGGTGTATTTCGCTACGACTTTGGCGATACGGTAGGCATGACGCCCCTGCTGCCCATGTACACCCTGGGGCACAACTTTGTACCTGCCCCCATACATGCAGGTGGGCTGCGCTACCACGGAGCAGGTGTAATCGTAAGCCAGTTGCTCAAAGACAAGCTGATCGAAGCCCGCGCCCACAACCAACTCGAGGCCTTCGATGCCGGGGTAAAATTTGCCCGTGCCGAGGGCATTATTCCCGCACCTGAAGCCACCCATGCAGTGGCCACGGCCATAGCCGAAGCCGAAGCCGCCAAAGAGGCGGGCGAGTCCCGAACCATTCTCTTCAACCTCTGTGGCCACGGTCACTTTGACCTGGCTGCTTATGAGGACTATTTCTCGGGCAAGCTGCAGGTACATGAACTGACTCAGGACGAAATCTCGGCTTCTCTGGCTGAGCTGGATACACCGGAAATAGCCTGAACCATGCAGGAACGCCCCACGGGGGCGTTCCTATTCCATAATTAGCAGGCGTTTCCAGCTTTTTCGAGCGCTGGGGAGATGCTGTACTTCCAGCAGATACATGCCAGCGGGCATATCTCCCAGCAACAGGGTGTTGGGAGGCTGGAGGGTTAATCTTTTCAGTATGCTTCCCTTCATATCCCTGAGCCGGAATTCATAGGCATGCAGATTCCCGCCTTGCAGATGCAACACTTCTTTTGCGGGGTTGGGGTAGATGGAAACTTCCTGCTGTATAAGGGGTGATTTCGCCGTAAGCAGGGAGTCGGGCAGCTGGTCTTTGAGCACGTATATTTCGGCAGGCGGCGGGGG
>RFHT01000078.1 GCA_003696835.1 Bacteroidota bacterium | reverse complement strand
GGTTCGCAGGCGGCTGCGCCGCCTGCCCCGGAGAACTCTCCTCCTTTTCAAGGAGGAGTTGGAGGTGGTTAATACAAACCATTGAAAATGAGCAACTTATAACAATTGTTTTTTTTCACCCTGAGGGTGCTGAATAGTTACGATACTAATTGAGATGATTGGGGCAGATTATTCCCTCAATAAACTTTGCCCCAACTAGCCTTGGTGCTCTCCTTTGTGGCCTGTGTGTTTTTCGTGGCTAAACAAGCAGTCAGCAGCCAGCTGTTACCCCCGCGCATCGCGCAGCTCTGAGGGCGTGTGCTCGTATTCTTTCACAAAACTGCGGGAGAAATAATTGGGGTCGCTGAAGCCTACGGCATAGGCAATTTCGGCTATACTCATAGAAGTATGCAGCAGCAAATGCCGGGCTTTTTGCAGGCGTATGCCCCGTATAAACTGGGTGGCAGAGCGGTCGGTGAGGGCCTTGAGCTTGCGGTGGAGCTGGCTGCGGCTCATGCCCACCTCTTTGCACAGCATGGGCACATCAAACTCGCTGTTATCCAGTTGTTCTTCCACAATGCGGCGAACCTTCAGCAGAAAAGCATCTTCGGGGTGGGCTTCGCCTGTGCCCTGGGGCACCTCCAGTTGCCGGTAGCGGGCCAGCAGCTTTCTGCGCAGAGCCACCAACTGGTGCAGGCGCACTTGCAGTTCCTCCTTGTGGAAAGGCTTGGTCAGGTAGGCATCGGCTCCCCTTCTGAGGCCGGTGAGCTTGTCGTCCATGCCCGCCTTGGCTGTGAGCATAATGATGGGAATATGACTGGTGCGCTCGTCCTCTTTGAGGGTATGGCAGAGTTGGTAGCCGTCTTTTACTGGCATCATCACATCGGTGATAATGATGTCTGGTATTAGCTCAATGGCCATCTCAATGCCTTCGGCTCCGTTGGAAGCAATGGCCAGCCGGTAGGTATCCTGCAGGCAACTTTTGAGGTAAGTCACCACGTCGGCATTGTCTTCGGCAATGAGCAACAGCGGGCGTTCACCGGTCTCAGGCGAAGAGAGGGGCTCCACCCCTTCGGCTGGGGCTTCAAAGGCTGGCTGCAATGGCGTTTGCTGGGCTTCCCATGCAGGAGCAACTTCAGTAGCCTGCCGGGTCACAGGCAGAAAAACGCGGAATACAGAGCCCCTTCCCACCTCACTTTCTGCCTGTATATCGCCTCCCATGAGGCGGGCCAGCTCGCGGGCCAGGGCCAGCCCAATTCCCGTGCCTTCTCCGCTGCGCGTACTGCCATCCTCGGCCTGATAAAAGCGGTCGAAAATATAGGGCAGCTCCGTTGCTGCTATGCCCTTGCCGGTATCGATTACTTCTATTTTTAGCTGCGGTGGCTGCTGCTGCCCTGCTTCAGCTGCCTCCAGGGCTACCCGCACCTTCACGCCTCCACCGGCTGGGGTAAACTTGATGGCATTGGAAAGCAGGTTGCTCAATATGTCTTTCAGCCGTTCGGGATCGTAATCCATTTCGAGCTGCTCCAGCTCGGGGATAAATTCAAAATGAATGTTTTTAGACTCCGCATAAGAGTGGAAAGACTCCACCAGGTAGTGGATATAAGCCACGATGTCGCCCTTTACCCAATGCAGGCGGATGGCCCGGGATTCGAGCTTGGCCAGGTCCAGAATCTGATTGACCAGCTGCAGCAGGCTGGCCCCATTGCGGCGCACCAGCTGCAGCTTGTGCCTGAGCTGCTCCCAACTGATGCCGGGAATATGGTCCAGAATATCGTCGGTCATGCCCAGTATGACGGTGAGGGGGGTGCGCAGCTCGTGCGAAATATTGGCAAAAAAGCGGGATTTGGCCTGGTCAATTTCCTGCAGCTTGGCCGCCTCCAGGGCCTTGATGTGCAAGCTGCTTTTGAGGCGCTCCCGCTGGATAATCTGCCTGCGGGCCAGCAGCAGCAGCAGGGCTGCTGCCAGCACGTACAGGCCGTAGGCCCACCAGCTGAGCCAGGGAGGCGGTAGGATGCTCAGTTGTACACTTGCTCCCTCTTCATTCCATATTCCGTCATTATTTGAGCCCTTTACCCTGAATACATAGTCGCCCGGTGAAAGGTTGGTGTAGGTGGTGCTGCGCTCGTGCCCGGCTTTGCGCCAGTTGCGGTCAAACCCCTCCAGCCTGAACTGGTATTCGTTTTCTTCGGGGTTGATGTAGTTGAGGGATGCAAATTCAAAGCTGAATACCGACTGCCAATATTTGAGACGAATGGGCGGGTTGAAAATGATGGTCTGCTCAAAGGGGGCATCTTTGCTGCCGGGCAGCACCGACTGGTTAAACAATTGGAAGTCGGTAATGCGCACCGGGGGGATGTAGGCATTGTCGCGGATTTGTTCGGGCCAAAACACATTGAAGCCATTGGTTCCGCCAAAAAACAGCTCGCCGCTGCGGGCCCTGAGGCTGGACATGCGGGCAAACTTTTGCCCCTGCAGGCCTTCCCCTGCGGTGTAATTGCGTATTTCTCCCGTTTCGGGATTGTAGCGCGAAATGCCATTGCTGGTGCCTATCCACAGCTGGCCCTGCCCGTCTTCTTCCAGGCTGGCAATCACATCGCTGGCCAGGCCATCCTTTTCCCGTATATGCGTAAAGGTGCCCGTTTCGGGGTCGAGCAGGTTGAGCCCCCCCCCCTGGGTGCCCACCCACAGGCGGCCTCGGCTGTCTTCGAGTATGGACCATACATAATTGTGGCTGAGGCTGCTGGTGTCGCCGGGCTGGTGGAGGTAGCGGGTAAATTGCTGGCTGTCGTGGTGAAACAAATTCAATCCGCCGTCGCGCGTGCCCACCCACATATTGCCCTTGCGGTCCTCGTACAGGGCCCACACCCCGTTGTCGGCCAGGCTGTGGGGGTTGTGGCCCTGCTTTCGAAAGTTGGTGAAGGTGCCGCTGCGGGCGTCCAGGCGGTCCAGGCCATAGCCATGACCCGCCCAGATGTTGCCCAGGTGGTCTTCCAGCACGCAGGTAACGTTGGGGCTGCTGAGGCTGCCCGCTTTACCATCGGCCATAAAAGTAGTAAAACTGCCCCCCACCGGCAGGCCATCGGCACCAAAGCGGGGCACAAAACGCGTAAGGCCGGCGCCCCAGCCGCCTACCCACACCTGCCCCTGCCGGTCTTCCACCACCGTGAGCACCTTGTCGCCTCCCAGGCTGTTGGGATTGTTTACCTGGTGGCGGAAGGCCACAAACCTGCCCGTAGGGCGGTGGTAAAAATTCAGCCCGCCCCCATCCGTTCCTACCCACAGGTTGCCGTCAGCTCTTTCCCAAAAAGTGGTGACGTGGTTGAAACTCAGCCCGTAGGAGTCTTTGGGCGAAGCCTTGATATGGCGGAACTCTTTGCCAGAGTTGAACCACAAATTGATGCCCCCCCCATTGGTATTGCCCACCCACAAATTGCCCTGCACATCCTCAAACACCGCCCGTACGTCATTATTGCTGAGGCTGGAGGGCGTTTCCGGGTTGTGAAGCAGGCGAATGAACTGCCCGCTCTGCGGCTGGTAGAGGTTGAGGCCGCCCCCGTCGGTGGCTATCCATAGCTGGCCCCGGCTGTCCACATACAGGCTGTTGACCCGTTCATGGCTCAGGCTGTAGGGATTTTTCAGTTCGTAACGAAAATGGATAAACTGCCCGCTTTGCCTGTGCATGCTGTTTACCCCTCCTCCCTGGGTGCTCACCCATAAGTTGCCCTGCTGGTCCTCGCATATATCGCTGATGTCGGCATGGCTGATGCTGCGGGGGTTTCCTGCTTGGGGCAGGAAGCTTTCAAAGGTGATGCTGCCATCTTCCTCCATCAGCAGGCGGTTCAGCCCTCTGCCCGTTCCCACCCATATCTGGCCCTGCCGGTCTTCATAGATTTTGTTGATCCAATTGTGGCTGAGCCAGTTGGGCTTGTTTTCATCTGGTTTTATCTGAAAAAAATCATCCGTTTCGGGCTGGTACAGGTTGAGGCCCCAGGCTGTGCCCACCCACAGGCGGTGGCGGCTGTCGATGAGCAGGCTGTTGACCGTACGGCTGGTGAGCCCTCGCTCATCCCCTTCCTGCTCGGTATATTTCACAAAAGTATCCGTAGCGGGATCGTAGCGGTTCAGGCCTTTGCTGGTGCCTATCCAGATGCGCCCCAGGCTGTCCTCACACAGGGCATGTATGTTGTTGTCGCTGATGCTGCGGGGGTTTTGGGGGTCGTGTTTGAACACCTTAAACTCGTAGCCGTCAAAGCGGTTGAGCCCATAAATGGTCCCAACCCAGATAAACCCCAGCCGGTCCTGCAAAAAACAATTGACTGTCCCCTCAGACAAGCCCGCCTCTACATTGAAGTGCCGGAAGCTCATTTGGGCTTGCTGGGCAAAGGCCGGCAAACCAAAACAAATAAGCAGGTAGCACAGGACAAAAGCGGTTTTTTGCATAACTGAAGTAAATAAGTGTTCATTTTGACAGTAGGCTGTCACGGCCAATATCTCACATTTATTCCCTCAAAAGTAAGAGAAAAAACGGCATTCGCCTACCTCCTGAAGCGGGATCCGAAGGTTTTTTCTTGTAATTTACCCGATTTTTTATAATTTGCATATATACTGATTCTCATTCTGCACTTGCTTTAAGCACCACCATCATGAAGGATCATACACTTAGCCTCCTGGGTAAAAAGATCAGGCAAATCCGAAAACGAAAAGGTCTCAACCTGCAGGAGGTGGCCCGCAAAAGCCAGGTTACAGCAGGCCTCATCTCGAAAATTGAAAACTTCAGGACCATCCCTTCCCTGCCGGTGCTGCTCAATATTTCCAGAGCCCTGGAGGTAGATATGTCGGAGCTGGTGAGCTCAGTGGATCAGCCCAAATCCACCTACAAGCTGGTGCGGAAAAGGGAGTACGAAAGCGAAATGAAGGCCAATAAGCAAGGCATTTTTTTTCACAAGCTGCTGAGCCGCGAAATGCAGGGCGTACTGATGCGCACGGCCGTTGAGAAAATTCCTTCGGGCATCAAAACCCAGACAGAAGAACAGCCTGGCATGGTGCTGGTGTATGTGGTGAGCGGAAAGCTGAGCTACTGGCTTCCCAATGAACAGATCGACATGCAGGCCGGCGATACCCTGCTGCTGGAAAACAGCGCAGCCTTCATGTTAGAAAATCTGGGCCCGGCCGATGCGGAATTGTTTAAGGTATATCTACAGCCCCAGCACAAATAGCCCCCTTTTTACTGATAACCCTGTGCCTGCAGCTGAAACAACTCGGCGTACAAGCCCTGCCTTTCCAGCAACTCCTCATGCGTGCCCAGTTCCAGCATTCTTCCCTTCTCCAGCACCAGAATGCGGTCGGCCATGCGTACGGTAGAAAAGCGGTGAGAAATGAGCACGGCCATTTTGCCGGCAGTAAGCTCGGCAAAGCGCTGAAACACCTCGTATTCTGCCCGTGCATCCAGGGCAGCCGTGGGTTCGTCCAGTATGAGCAGTTGGGCCTCGCGCATGTAGGCGCGCCCCAGGGCCACCTTTTGCCATTCCCCGCCCGAAAGTTCCACCCCTTTCTTGAAGCGGCGGCCCAGCACCTGCTCAAATCCATCTGGCAACTTTTCAATTACGGTATCGGCCAGGGACAAATGGGCGGCTTGCTCAATCTGCGGACGGTCTTCCCTGGCGTCTATTTGCCCGATGGCGATGTTCTCTCCGGCGGTAAAATGGTAGCGCACAAAGTCCTGAAAAATGACACCTATGGCTGCGCGCAGCGATTGCAGCTCGTACTCGCGCAGGTCGTGCCCTTCCAGTAAAATGCGCCCTTCGCTGGGGTCGTACAGCCGCGCCAGCAGCTTCACCAGCGTGGTTTTTCCGGCCCCGTTTTCTCCCACCAGGGCCAGCTTTTCGCCAGGGTGCAGCTGAAAGGATACCTCGCGCAGGGCGTAGTGCTCCGTTTTGGGGTATTTGAAGCTCACTCCTTCAAACACAAAGCCCGTTTTCAGCTCGGTGGGGAAAGGGCGGGCATGGGGGGTGGATACGATTTGGGGTTTCATTTCAAAAAAATCGAACAAATCCTGCAGGTACAGGGCGCTCTGGGCAATACTCGAAAAGCGCGAAAGCATGCCCCTGAGCAGGCCGCGCAGGCGACCGAAGGAACCCGCCAGGAAGGTGAGGTCTCCTATGCTGAGCTCTCCGCTGATGGTTTGCATCACAATGACGATGTAGGCCACGTAATAGCCCACATCGCCCAGGCTGTTGAAGAGCAGGCCCCAGCCCGCCCGTTTGATGGCCAGGCGGCGGTTGGCCCGGTAGTACTGGTCGGCCAGGCGGGCAAAACGCTGCTTGAGGAAATTGGCCAGGCCAAAGAGCTTCACCTCCTTGGCCGTCTGATCGCTGGCGCCAATGGCGCGCAGGTAGTCCAGCTCACGCCGCTCGGGCGTCCAGTTGCGCGCCAGGGAGTAGGAGCGCTGGTTGAAATAGGTCTCGCTTACAAAAGCCGGCAAGACCGCCAGCACCAGCAACAGAATCAGCCAGGGGTTGAATACCACCAGGCCAGCCCCCAAAAACAGTATAGTCATGAGGTCCTGCAGCTGGCTCAGCATCTGCGACATGAGCACCACGCGGCCCGTGGTTTGGCGGCGGGCGCGCTCCAGCTTGTCGTAGAAGCGGGCATCCTCAAATTGGGGCAAATCCAGCCGGGCCGCATGTGCAATCAGCCGTACCGAGGTCTCATTGCTGAACAAATCGCCCAGCAGGGCGTCCACCAGGCTGATGGCCCTGCTAAAAAGGGCCGTGAGCAGGGCCAGCCCAAATTCCAGCCCCACCAGCAGCCACAAATACTCCTTGTCGGCCTCCATGCCCAGGCTCGCCAGACGGATGATCTCGTCTATGATAAGCTTGCCGATGTAGAGCACCGTAACGGGTATGCCCGCCTGCAGCAGGCGCAGCAACACATTGGCCAGGGTCAGCCGGGGGCTCGTCTGCCAGATGAGCTTCAAAAAGCGGGGCAAATTGCCCAGCGCCTGCAGGTTTTCCTTAAAGGTAGGTGCTTGCTCCGGCTCCCAAAAATTGCGCTGCCGGGGAAGTCTGAATAGGTTATTGATCCAGGACATAAGAAAGGGAAAGTCAGCAATGATTTGTTAAATAACAAATTTGTGCTTGTTTTTGTGACAGGGGACAGGATGCAGGGGACAGGATGCAGGTGACAGGTAGCAGGTTGTCGGTTGCCGGTTGCCGGTTGCCGGTTGCCGGTTGCCGGTTGCCGGTTGCCGGTTGCCGGTTGCAG
>RFHT01000626.1 GCA_003696835.1 Bacteroidota bacterium | reverse complement strand
GTTACGCCCGTGAGGGTATCACTGATAAAGGAAATATAGGAAACGATCATGTTGTAGGTGCCGGGTGCTACCTGAATGGTATAGCTCCCTTCCACATCGGTATAAGCACCGCCTTTGATGGCGCCGTCTTGCAGCACCCGTACTGTGGCACCTATGAGTTTTTCTCCGGTAGCTCCATTGGCTACATGGCCTCTGATGGTAGCCGTTTGTGCCTGCAGCAGTTGGGGCACAAGCAATAAAATAAGAGAAAAAACACAAATAATCGGGTAAGATTTTTTCATATCCAATGCTTTGGCGTAATTATTGATTTGAGTAACGACATTCCCAGGCAACGCATGCAGGCTCTCAAAGAATTTTGCGACAACAGCCAGCGGAAAAAAAGATGGGATGTTTGTCATTTCGTTGGTTGGATTGCAAGAGGTCATCACTCAACTAAGTAGAAACAGGTTTAACAAAATGCTTTTGGTATGCCACAAAGGTAAAATGTGTGATATTAACAGGGAGAAGTGGAAGGGTTAATTTATTGTTAACAAAGCTCTCCCAAATATTAATTGAATATTAAGAACCCGGGAAGGCCAGGTAAGCATTCGTAAACAAAAAAAACACTTATGGAGAATAATTGAATATTTAACAGGTAAGAAATCTTATTACCATTTTGTATTACCGCTATATCATTTTCAGGATATGAAAAACTCAAGGTTCATCTTTACGATAGCTTTGTTCTTTATTCAGATACCCCTTTTTGCACAGCTTCAACAAACGCGCTCTATTGCCCAAAGATCCATGGATTCCCGCAGCCTCGCCAGCAGCTATGAAGCGGAAATCAGCCAAAAGGAAAAACTGCTTGCCCAACAGGTGTACCGCTACAACCACAGCAGCACCGCCGACAAAGCCCAGCTCAAAAAGCAAGTAGAACAAAGTCTTTTTACGCTTTTCGACCTGGATATTCAGAAAAAAGAAGCCAATGTACGAGCCATTGAGGAGCAACTCAGCCAGCTGAGAAACCGCGAAGAATACGCCCACAAAGCCGAAGACATTCGCCGTGTGGAACAAAACCTCAGTGAAATCAGAAAGGACATTGCCACCAGAAAGCAGAATCGCAATAAAATTGTACAAAAAAGGCTGATAGAGCTGTTGGGCAAGTGAAGGGAAGGTCGGAAAAGCTCAGGCTTATCCACCTATGAAGCAGCCAGGTACATCATGGCAGACAAAAATTTGTCTGCCATTTTCTGTTTTTGGAAGCCAGCCGACAATCTGAATCCGGTGCAGGGCTTATACTAAGAAATTTAACCCCTTTGCACATGAAAAACCTCATCTTCACCCTCGCCTTCTGGGTCTGTTCCCTGCCTGTGGTGGCCCAGGAAATGAACAACCGGGAGCTGCAGCAAATTCTGGAGGTTGCAGGCGACAGCCTTCAAGGTCAGGCCGGTGCCTGGCAGTTGATGGTACAAGGCCGGCTCATGCTGGTCCTCACCGACGAATCGCACAACCGCATGCGCATTATCTCCCCCATCGTGGAGGTAAGCGAACTCGAAGCAGAGCACCTTCAAAATGCCCTGATTGCCAACTTTCACACGGCCCTGGACGTGAAGTACGCCATTGCCGAGGGCATCATGTGGGCGGTATTCATTCATCCCCTTCGCCAGCTCAGCCACGAGCAGGTAAAAGACGCCATCGCCCAGGTATATCAGGCTTCGGAAACCTTTGGCAGCACCTACTCCAGTACCGATCTGTATTTTCCAGGGGGTGAAGCCAAGGAGCCTCCGGCCGAAGAAGAGCAAAACCCTCCGGATAAGAAAAAGAAAAGCAGCAAGACGTAATTACAAGGGGGCTCAGTCCACCTGTTCCAGGGCCTGTTGCAGGTCGGCGATGATGTCCCCGGCATCCTCTATCCCCACCGAAAGACGAACCGTTCCATCGGTGAGGCCGCGCTTCTCACGCACCGCTTTAGGTACGTCGGCATGAGTCATGGAGGCCGGATGGGTAATCATGCTTTCTACTGCCCCCAGGCTTTCGGCCAGGGCGCAAAGCTTCACACTGTTCATGAGTTTTTTTCCCGCTTCAAAGCCACCGGTAAGCTCAAAGGTAATCATGCCACTGAATGCTTTCATCTGGGCTTTGGCGATCTCATGCTGGGGATGGCCGGGCAGGCCCGGATAGCTCACCTGCCTGATTTTGGGGTGTTGTTCCAGAAAGGTAGCCACCGCCATGCCATTATCGGAGTGCCGCTGCATGCGCAGGGCCAGGGTTTTGAGGCCCAAAATGGTGAGCCAGCAATCAAAGGGGCTGGAAACTGCTCCCACCGACTTTTGCAGGAATTTGAACTGCTCACCCAACCCCTGGTCGTTTACTACCACCATGCCGCCTATGATCTGGTTGTGGCCACTGAGGTATTTGGTGGTGCTGTGCACCACGATGTCGGCCCCAAAATCCAGGGGGCGCAGCAGACAGGGTGTGGCAAAGGTAGAATCCACGCCAAAAAGCAGGTTGTTTTCTTTGGCTATGTGGGCCATCGCCGCCAGGTCGGTCACCTTCAGCAGGGGGTTGGTGGGGGTTTCCACCCATAGCAGTTTGGTGTTGGGACGAATGGCAGCACGCACCTGCTCGGGATCGGAAGTGTCCACGTAGGTCACCTGCAGGTTGTAGCGTTCATAGATCTGGTCGATCAAACGGGAAACGCCGCCATACACATCATCGCTGCTCACCAGGTGGTCGCCCGCGCTGAGCAGACGCAGCACGGCATCCACTGCCGACATGCCCGAGGCAAAGGAAATACCATACTTGCCGCCCTCCAGGGTGGCAATGGCAGTTTCCAGC
>RFHT01000625.1 GCA_003696835.1 Bacteroidota bacterium | reverse complement strand
CTTGATGCAACATGCCCCACACAAGGCTTTCGAGGGGAAGTCTATTGCGGTGCTTCCCTTTGTCAACATGAGTGCCGATCCCGGCAACGAATACTTCAGCGACGGCATTACTGAAGAGATTATCAATGCCCTGACCACCATACAAGGCTTGAAAGTGATAGCTCGTACTTCTTCTTTTGTTTTTAAAGGTAAAAATGTGGATGTGCGCACCATAGGCCGTCAACTGGGGGTGTCAACTATTTTGGAAGGGAGCGTTCGCAAAATCAAAAACAGGGTTCGCATCACAGCACAATTGATAAGTACCCATGATGGTTCTCACTTTTGGTCCAAAAACTTTGACCGGGAACTGGCGGATATTTTTGCTTTGCAGGATGAAATCAGCCTGCTCATCGCCGACCAAATCCGGGAAAACTTTGGCCATTTTGAAATTCAAGACCATTTGATTGATGCACCCACCAACAATATAGCAGCCTATAACCTTTACCTGAAAGGCCGCTATCATCACCTCAGATGGAATGCCAGGGATTTGATTCAGGGGGTGAAATATTATGAGCAAAGTATTGAGCAAGACCCTTCTTTTGCCCTTCCCTATTTTGGCGCAGGGCTTTGTTATGGCATCAATGCCTCATGGGGTTTTATCCCTTATGAAGAAGGGATAAAAAAAGCGGAAAAAATATTGAAGAAGGGTTTGCGGATTAATGACCAATCTTATTTAGGCTATTTTGCACAAGCAACGGTATATCTTTGGGGAAAATGGGATTTTAAAAAGGGGTACCAATATTTGAAAAAATCCATTGCGCTCCACCCTTCATTTACGGAAGCAGAAGAAGGCCTGGCCGAGCTCTATACGGCTGTTGGAGCATTTGAAAAAGCCATGCAATGCACCCAAAATATGCTGACGCTCAACCCCCTTTCCCCAAATCATTATTACACAAAAGGGAACATATATTACCTCTCTAAAAATTATAAAAAAGCAATCGGAGTTTTTGAAAAGGCTTTGCAAATTGACCCCAATTTTGCACTGGCCATTGAATTAATAGCAGTCTGTTATATTCATTTAAAAGAATATAAAAAATTGGACAAATTTTTGAAACTTCACCCACAGGCAGAAAAACCTGACGCGTGCCGTGCATTGTATAAATTAATGCATGCCGATGAAATGACCGACCTTGATATAGCAAGTATTCGTTTAAAGCTGTCAAAAGGAAATTCAGCCAGCCTTATCCCCTGGCACTTATATCTCAATATTTATTTAGGCAACCACGAGCTTGCATTGGATATGTTGGAAGAAGGGGTAAAAAAAAGGACGGGACAATTTATCAATTTTAAGAATGACCCGTTTTTAGTGCCGCTCCATAAGTATGAACGTTTTCAGCATTTAATTCAAACTGTTTTTCATCCATCAAAATTACCAAATATTGAAAAAAATATACCCACAGCGGCCACTTCCGATAAATCTATACTTACTGAAAAAGAAGTGGGAGAATATTTAGCCATCATTTCTGATTTAATGAAAAATGAACGCTTATTTTTAGATCAAAGTTTATGTTTAAAATCATTGGCCGAGCAGGTGCAAATCCATCCCAATAAACTCTCCTGGCTGCTCAATGAGCATATCGGAAAAAACTTTAACGAATACATCAACTCCTTCCGGCTGGAAACTTTTAAAGAAAAAGCATTGGACCCCAAAAACAGCCACCTCACCCTTTTGGGACTGGCCTATGAAAGCGGCTTTAATTCAAAGACGGCATTCAATGCTTTTTTTAAAAAAATGGAGGGAATGACACCGAGGGCTTGGGTAAAGTCTAATAAATAGTAAGCCTACCACAAAAAGTACCAAATCTCAGCAAAACGTCCGCAATTTCATTTCGGGGCGACTGGCGGATATTTCCTCTCCACCTTTGTAAGGTCAAGATGGCACAATAGCCTACTTCCCTCTGGGGAATCTATCATTCACTTTTAATCAATCAATGATGAAAAACTTATTAGCAATTGTTTTGACACTTTGTACCCTGGCCGCTTTTGCCCAGCACGAGGACAACTCCATCGAAAGAAAGGGTTTTGTGTTTGGCATCGGCATGGGAGGCGGGGTAGTAAGCATGTCCGACAGCTACCAGGAGGTGGCTTTTGAGCAAGCACAGGGTGGTATCAGCCTGCCCAATCTCAAACTCGGCTGGATGGTTAATGAGCGCCTGGCCATACTGGCTACTTTTCCGGGCATGATTTACGAATACGAGGGGAAGGACCGGAGTTTTGAAGCCATTATGCCCTCTGTGCAGTACTGGTTTAAGGACCGCTGGTGGGTCAATGGCGGCTTCGGACTGGCCATGGATTTCCCTGCATTTTACGAAGTGGATGACTTCAAAGATGAAGACTGGAATTTTGGCTGTGCAGTGGCCCTGAGCTCGGGATACGAGCTGGTACAAAAGCGCAAATTTGCCCTCGACCTTCAGAGCAAGCTCCACCTCGGCAGGGTATTTCTGGACCATGATGCCCACCGCGATGGCGTGGCCTTCACCATCGGCATAGGGTTCAACTGGTATTAAACCGATGAGTAATATGCACCTCAACTGTGAAGGAGTTGATCAAAATGGAATTCACATCCCTCATTATTTTGGTGATAGCTACGATGATTGTAGCCCTGAGAGTGGGATACCTGAGCTTTTTTTCGCATCCGGCCATCATCAAAATTGGGATGTGGGTTCTGTTTATTTAGCTGTGATTACATAAAAAATAGCCCCAGATAAAAAATAGAGATATGAAACCTTCAAAACCTGAAAAAATGTACAGAAAAACCACAAGTAAAAAGGCCGGAATTATCTTTCGTAACCATCTAATGCCAAAGAAGTAAATGCTATCTCCCCACACCAGACGAAGGCTTTACCGCCTCCTGCCATTTGCCCTGATTTGGGTGGGATCCGGCTGGGTTTTTTTTATTGTTGAGCTTGCCGCTACGGACAATGCCAGAGCGCTTCCGGATACGGCTATAAGAGTAGATATGCAGATCTTTATTTTCTCTACATTGGCCATGACAGCAGTGGGTTTGCTCATAGGACTGATCGAAATACACTACCTCAGTAGGGTGTTTGTTAAGAAAAGATTTGCTGTACGCTTAGCTTATAAGCTATTTATCTATTCACTGCTGTTCCTGCTGGTCGTATCCATCACCTACCCCGTAGCTGCCAGTTTAGAACTGGGTACTTCGATCACAGATCACAGAGTTTGGCAAAAATACCTTCACTATGCTGGCAGCATAACCCATTTGAGCACAGGGCTGCAGTTGGCTGCCTCCCTGCTGCTAGCTCTTTTTTATACAGAAATAAGCGAGTTTATCGGACACAAGGTTTTGCTCAATTTCTTCACCGGCAAGTATCATCAGCCCATTGAGGAGGAGCGAATATTTATGTTTGTAGATATGAAGGCCTCCACTGCCACGGCCGAGCAATTGGGGCATGTAGCGTATTTCAACTTACTTCGGGCGTATTACCATTGCTTTACCCAACCCATCATCGCACATGAAGGAGAAGTTTACCAGTACGTAGGGGACGAAATCGTATTATCCTGGAAGCTTAGGGGAAATGAGCTGGATAAGCGTTGTATCAGCTGCTTTTTTTCCATGCAGCAAAGCCTTCAAAAGCGAAGCCAGTGGTTTGAGCAGCAGTTTGGAATCATTCCCAGATTTAAAGCAGGACTTCACAAAGGAAAAGTTACCACCGGGGAAATAGGCGATATCAGGAAGGAAATTCTGTTTTCGGGCGATGTGCTCAACGTAACGGCCAGAATACAGGGCCTGTGCAACAACCTCGGAGCTGACCTACTGGTATCAGCCGATGTGCGGGAACATTTGGGAGATATGGAAGAGTATAAATTTCAGTTTTTGGAAACAGCTGAATTAAGGGGAAAGCAGACAAAAACAGCGGTTTATGCCGTGTATCCCAGGCTATGCACCGAGTGGAAAGTGCAGCGCAAAGAGTCCCCGTCTGTGCTACACCACCTGAAACCCATGCCGGTAGGGGTCGTCGTCGTCAATGATGAGGGTGTTGTAGCCGGTGATCTGTGCCCAGCCTTCCACACTGGGGATGATAGCGGGGTAGGGCCCCAGTTGTAGCTGGTCTTCCACCCTGCCGGTAAAGCGGCTGCCGATGATGCTTTCGTGTATGAAGGTATCGCCCTTTTTGAGTTTGCCCAGGGCCACCCACTGGGCCATGCGGGCCGAGGTGCCGGTGCCGCAGGGCGAGCGGTCGATGGCTTTGTCGCCGTAGAAGACGGCATTGCGGGCGTGGGCATCGGCCGAAAGGGGCGCGCCCGTCCACAGCAGGTGGCTCAGCCCCTGTATGGTGGCATCCTGGGGGTGCACAAATTCGTAGCGCTCATTGAGCTGCCGGCGCAGCTCCGGGCTCCAGCCGATGAGGTCGGCAGCGCGGAAGTGCTCCAGGCCGGGGAAGTTGGGCTGTACATCCACTATGGCGTAAAAATTGCCCCCGTAGGCCACATCCACCTTCAGGGGCCCCAGCCCGGGGCAGTGCACCTCCAGGCCCTGACTGTGCAGGAAGGCAGGCACATTGGTGAGCTTTACCGCCCTAACCTTCTTGCCCGCTTGCCGGTACTCCACCCGCACCAGGCCCGCAGGCGTTTCCAGCCGCAGCCTGCCTGGCACCTTGGGCTGCACCAGCCCCTCTTCCAGCATGATGGTCACCGTGCCGATGGTGCCGTGGCCGCACATAGGCAGGCAGCCGCTGGTTTCTATAAAGAGGATGGCCACGTCGTTGGCCGGGTCGTGGGGCGGATACAGTATGCTGCCCGACATGAGGTCGTGCCCGCGG
>RFHT01000624.1 GCA_003696835.1 Bacteroidota bacterium | reverse complement strand
GCTCAGTATTGGGGTTTTTTACACCCTTTCGGTGAGTCAGCAGGTGTTTTTGTCGTTTCTCACCCTGCCCGCCTGGCTGTGCTGCGGGACTCTGTATTTAGTCTTTAGCCGGTATTGGCAGCGGAGGGCCTGAGGGGGGCGGATAGGCCTGCGGCTATGCCTCATCAATGCCCAACTTCCTTGCGATTTCTTAGCAGCTATTACCGCGAAGATGAATACGCAAAATAGGGAAAAACGAGTTTTTCCGGCTGGCACAATAACCACAAACACCGCAGGTTTCGCATTGAGGCCCTCACCCGCATCAATACTTTCATGTGCAGGGTGCCGCCCAATTGCAGTTTGTGGGTGTCTATTTCAACTGACAGATGATCAACAGCCCGCTCTTCGGAGTCTAGGGGCTCAAGGTATTCAGTAGGCCTGATATTTAACAACAAGCCGCTCTTTTGGCGTTTCCCCCCATTGACATCTGATTTGTTTTGTTCCAGGGAGACATGTAGTTCAACATGATCTCCGGGCTCAAGGTGGGTACGCTCCGGGTTGAAATGGAACAAGCTGCATGTAATCCAAAGCTTCTTGCATTTGCTAACCCGCCTGAAAATAAAGCATCTTTTTTTCATAGGGTTCACTAATTTGGGAAAATTGATCGTTTGATAAATTGTCTGAGCTGGTACAGAGTTGTGACACAAAATTTGTATCTTGCCGAAAACAACGACTTATCCTGTGTGCCTACGGGGCCATATATCATACTGGTTCAGGTAAGCTCCTTCTGAGCCGGTTTTGACCAGGCGCTTTTTTACAAATATTAGTCGGAAAGTCAAAAAAACGTCAAGAGAACAACCACGCCTATCATATTGATGCATTGTTTGCGGGATTCATCCTCATATATAAATTCGTTTTTTGTGATTATTTTTTTTTCTTACATCGGTCCGTTTCAGATTGTCAGAGACTCCAAACTTCTTGAAGATATTCTCAGCGGAAATCCATTACTGCGCCGAAAGGTTTTCAACTTTTTGTATGAACACCACATTCGCTTTGTGTTTAAACTTATGAGTAAATATCCTATTCTTGAGCAGGAGGAATGTCTGGATGCGTATGGAGAAGCTATTTTGGCCTTTAAGCGCCAGGTGCTGGAAGGGAAGTTTAGGGGTAAAAGCAAAATCTCCACCTACCTATTTCGCATATTCAAAAATAAATGTATTGACGCTATTCGAAAAAAAACGTCTAAAATAGAAAAAGAGCCAATGATAATTGGTGGAGAGGAGAGTGGTCTGTACGGGATTGCCGATGATGAGCCTGAAGATAAACTGGAACAGCAAGAAGAAATTGAAGCACGAAACCAGCAACTTCAGCAAAAGCGCCAATTGCTTGAACAGGCGATGGAAGGGATAAGTGAGAAGTGTCGAAAAATTCTTCTGGCTAAATACCAGGGTCAACCATACGTTGAAATTGCCCAGCAATTTCAATTGAAAAATTCACAAAGTGTACGACAGACTGTTCACAAGTGTGGGAAAAAGTTGAAGGAAATAATCCGCATGCTTCTGGCAGAAGTTTCTAAGCGTGAAGGACAATGAACTACTCCAGCAAAGCATATTTTGAAAAAATTGACCGGTACCTCAATCAACAGATGGGGGCTGAAGAGTTAGAGGTATTTGAGGCACAGCTTAAGTCAGACCCGGGTCTGCAGGAAGAAGTACATCTTCAACAGCTTGCCAGGCAAGCCGTACAGCTATATCAGGATCAGGTTGATCTCAGGGAGTGGAAGGAGATGGGAAAGCAGTTGCTAACATCGCAACCTGTCAGCAGGGGGGCCTTCGGGATGAAGGCTTCCTTGCGCCTTGTGGCTGAGCTGGCCTTTTTACTGATACTTTGGTGGCCTCAACAACCCCAATCCTGCCAGAACCTGCAATTGGCCCAAAAATACTACTCAGGTCCTGATACTGCCCCCCTAAAAAATGCACAGGGCCCAGCCTCTCCCGAATCCGTTATTGAAGCTGCCAGGAAGTTGTTTAGGAAAGGACGTTATGAAGATGCCATCAAGCAGTTGCTTCCACTTACCCAGCAGCAGCAACCCAAAATAACCGAAGCAAAGTATCTTCTTGCACATGCCTATTTTGCAGCTGAAAAATATGGGCAGGCTGCCAGTCTTTTTGCCCAGGTCAGCACAGCAAAAGACCTGCGTTTTTCAGCAAAAGCGTCCAATATGCAAGCCATCTCTTATTTGGCCGGGGGCGATCTGTCTTCCCTGCAAGAGTTGGTAAACCAATGGCTGCAATCTCCTGCTAGTCCGGAGTATCAGCTCGCCAAAGACATAGAAAAGCATTTGTTCCTATTGTGCCCGGAGTCGGTCCCTTCTGCCAGCGCCATTATAAAATCTGTTCCTTGACATCCAGGCTCCTGCTGCCACCACCAGGACCAGCCCCAGCAAGCCGGTGTAATACCACCAATGAGAAGAGGCGGGAAGTGCACGGACATTGCCCGAAAACATATAGGGGCTCCAATAGAAAGGATGAGCATCCGGATCGAAACGCTGAAGGCTGAGGTAATAAGACTGTCCCTTTGTAAGGGCAATATCTTTAGGGGTGTGGGCATATAACTGGCCGTAAAAATGCTCCATCAAAGGCAACATCTTGCCAGCATCTTTAACCGGCCACAAAGTAGCTATTACGCTGTGGACCCCGGCATAGGAAAAACCACTGGCCAGACTTTGCACGCCCTCTCCCAATTGATACCTGCCTCCTCCCGTATTACAGGCGTTCAGGACCACCAGTTCACAGGGGATCACATTCGCATACAGCTCCCGCAAATACAGCAGATTGGTAGGTATTGAATCATTTACCGCCTCTGGATAAAACACCAGGAAAGGCGAAATTGAGTCGGTCAATACCCCGTGGGTAGAAAGGTGGATAATTTGGCGATAGGGAGAAAGCGCTAAAAAGCGTTTCTTGGTTGCCTGGTGGGAGTAATAGGTCTCTGCTCCAAATGCCGCATGCAGTTGCTGCAGTTCCTGTCTGGTGGTTTCCAACTCATCCAGGACAAACCGGCCCCCATCCGGCCCGGCAATGGTGATTCCTTCTTCATCAAACGGGGCCATGGCCAGCATGGATTTTTTGCCAGGTTTGGGCATTTCGAAAGCTTCGTACAGCATACTGGCCGCACTTGCATAACTGAACGTATAGCGGTGAAGCAAATAGGGATGGGTCAAAAAACCGGTGGCTGAGGTCGGCATGCTATCCAGCAACACACTAAAAGGTAAGTAAAACAACCCCTTATCTGCCACAATGGTGACTCGCCTGGGCAGCGCCACTCCCTGCTCAATGGGTTGAAACACCTTTTGATACAGCTTATGTGCATACCTGATGTACCACTGGGCAGATTCCAGGTAGAGCGGCTGGGTTTGGCGGTTGGCTTCTGCTTCGTGATAAGCCGTGATCCCCAGTCGCAGGGAGTCTATCCATTGTTGCAATGGAAAGTCGAGAGAAAATTGAATGAGGGTATCGGTTTGGGGGGTAAACACAATGGCATACATGGAAGTATCTCCCCAAAAATATTCGATCAATCCCTGATCGGCCTGCCGAAGCTGGTGGTGGACATCCCTGGAACTGACTACTGCCAAATCGTATTTCAAGTGGTAATAACGGGGATGAAATGCCTTGATGTTTGCCAAAAATTGCCGATAAGCCACATCTGCCTCTTTTCGCCTTTGCAGCCAGTAATCGTATTGTTCAGGTTCAACATGCTGGTAGCGCAGCAGCCGCTGCTGGATAGCCACGTATTCTGCCTTTAGTTTTCGTTCTTCTTCCAATATCTCCCGGTCCAGCCCGGCATACGAATGCACACGTGCTTCCCGCATGGCTGCATACAAATTAACAGCTCTGCTTTTTTCTGCTGCCTCATAGGCCTGCATGATGTATTGCGGATCTCCACTTAAGTGATATAGTTGGGTGGCCAGGCTAAGTGCCAGTTCAAATACAGGGTAGCTATTCTGAATCAAGAACTGCCGGTCAATTTCGGAATCAAAGTGGATGCGGATGCTGTCGATGAGCGCTATGGCGCATTTCGCGCTGGCATAAGCCGCCCGGAGCATATCTGGTTTGAGAGAAGGTGTACGGGCATAGGTCGCCAGGGCTTCTGCCTTTAATTGAAGGCATGCCAGCAGGTTAATGGGATCCAGTATGTGTTCCAATCGGGGGGTTTCCTCCCAGGCAGTAGCTTCGAAACCAGGAACCAGGTTATGCAGGGCCATTTGGTAGTAATTCAGGCAGGAGTCCATCTGTCCCATTTTGGCATACACCTTTCCCAGCGAACACAGGCCGGGAGCAAAACGCGCCCGCTTTGAGGCAGGCGAGTACCCTCTTGTTTGCAGGGAAAGCTCAAAATAATGTTGGGCAGAATCGTAGCGGGATTCCGCCAGGAAAATTTCGCCCAGCTTCTCGTAGGCCGTGGCAAAAAACTGGCTCCCCTTTGTCATCAGGGGCAGCGATTGTCGAATACTTAACAAGGCCTTTTCATCTTCCCGGGTGTGGATGTATAACTTGCCCAGAGCCAGCATCACAGCGATGAGTTCGGTACGTACCCTCCCCGGATGCCGGGTCTCCAGGGCCTCCAACTCCGATTTTGCCTGCAAATACGCTTGTTCTGCCAGCGCTGGTTCGTTCTGGAGCAATTGTATTTCGCCTATTTGCTTGCGGAGAATGGCGATGTGGGGATCGCGATCCAGGCCCGGCGCCCTGCGGGTTCGAAGCAATTCTATGGCAGCATAATATTGAGCAAGGGCTTCCGTGTACATGCCCATGCGCCGGTAACAGTTACCCGTTTCATGATGGGCATAAATAAGAAGATTTTCTTCTTCAAATGTGAGAGCTTCGAATTGTTTGATGGCCTCTATCGTTTCTACAAAAAAAGGGATCGCCTGCTCAAACGCCCCTAACCCAAAGTAATATTGGCCCCAATAATAAGCACTAATGGCACGGTAATACCGCAGGCCATCCTCTGCAGAATGCTTGTCCAGTTCACGCTCAAACAGTTCCAACGATGTTTTGGCCGCATTTAATTGATGAAAAAATGTGTGATGGGTAATCTGCTCTGACAAAGTGAGAAAATACAACTCCCAATCCTTTGCTACTGCACTTGCTTGCAAAATTTCTTCCACAACCTCCTTGCAGGAGTCGGTAAAGGGGCAGTGTCGTTCTAATAAAGCGAGTAGGGTATTGCTATCATATTTACCTGCCTGAGCATACCCTTGCCGGAGGCATAGCGTGCCCATACACATCACCACAGAAAGCCACCCAAACAGCAAGCTCCTCCACCGGGTACTTGATCTCATTACCGTTAAATTCTTAATTCCTAAAATGAATATTTCTTATGTCAAATCCACCTTTATCATTGGGAAGAAGGTCAAAGCCAATGTCGCCTTTACCATTCAGGGAAGTGAGCACCATAGATTGTGCTTCTTTAAACTGACTCGGGGCAATACAGTGGTAGCTTCCTTTTTCAAATTGGAAGGGTTTGGAAGACACAGTTGTATAATCCCCTTCAGAAGACTTGGGTTTGGCCTTCATCTCATAATCGCTCTGGCGAAAAGCTATTAACATCTCAGGACAGCATAATGCCACGGGGTGACAATGCACACAGGGGCCCAATTGTACATTACCAGCCTTAACCCAGGTTGTTTCTATCACTTGCTGAAAGTTGCGCTCAAGGGTTTTGCAATAGGCCGAATCCTGCCTGGAATTGCACTGGCTCAATATGGCATTCATCTGGTCCAGCTGTTGATTCAGCTCGGCTATTTCAAACAGTCTATCTGCAAAAAAAAGTTGCTCAGGCTTCACGCCAGAGCTGCAGGAGGTAAGCAAACAGGCGGCTAATACCATGTTAACACAAGAGCCTGCCAGCTGTTTAAATGTCATCCTATTCATAACAAGCAAGGTTGGTTGTGGAATTACAAAATGTTTATTTCTCCAATCAGCAATTGGTTATCTTCTGTCTTTTCAAGTAGAAAGCTGACACTTCCCAGGCGCTCAGTACCCGACCTGATAGTAATGCGTTTTTTCCCGTCAAACTCATGGAGAAAATAACAATCAAACTTTCGCCCAAAAACAGAAATAGTTACTGGTTTTCGGGCTGGTGTCAGGGATTCACCAGCCAGATCGTTTGCACTTCTGTTCATTTCTTCATCAGCAGGCTCTTCTTCTACTTCTGCCCCCTGCGGAGTCAACAAAACAACCACTTCAGGGCAGCACAAATAATTCGTTCCACCCGGGCCAATGCCCGTAGTACCGCCGGATGGATCTCCGGGCCTGAATATATTGCCATTTCCGTCGCGCATGCAATGAACACATAAACTAAAAGGTTCTACGGTACCGGTACCCCCCTGCCGGGCGGGATCCTCATGTCCGCTTCTGCTTGCCATATTCAGCATGGAATCCAGGAGTTTATTTTCCCTACTCAATTTCGCCGCTTCCGCATCCAATTCGTACAGCCTGGCCAGATTGATCAGGTCTTCCATAAAAATCACGGAGGTATTTTTATCAATTTTTCCTGCGCCTTGTGTACAGGAAGACAACAAAACGATTCCTAATACCGGCAGCAGGTAGAAGCACCAAAGCCACAGACGCGTGTTCCAAAGCATATTCTTCATGGTGAATGGGGTTAAATGAAAATTAGACGGCGAAATGTTAAGCTCCCCCACACAATCTGTATGAATTAACAAAATTTAACCCAATCATTCAACAAATTTTGAAAAAACTGTGCCTTTGCGCCTTAAGGAGTGCAATAAATGGCAACCGCCCCCCCCTTCACCGGCTGCAGGAGCAGTAGCCAGGTAAGACACGCTCAAACGAATGTGCCACCCCTACTCCCCGTAGCGGTGGCACATTGCATCAAT